>JAOZLS010000088.1 GCA_029934705.1 Bacteroidales bacterium
AAGTGGTACCCTTTTCAATTATTACAGTGGTTACTTTTTTAATTAATAGATACACCTAAAGGGGACTTTTTTGTGTTGATGACCCCTAAATCCCCTAAAGGGGACTTGCTATATCTTCTTTGTTCATGTGTTTGTATATATTAACTGAAAAGTACCCACCTATTTCAGTTGAAAACACCTGATTGAGGTAGAGCTTATTTGTTGTTTGAATCTTAAAAGGAGCTTATAATATTATAGTTAACAAAATAATTAAGTTAGTTTAAAGTCCCCTTTAGGGGATTTAGGGCATAGCCGTCAAGCTAAGCACCAAAGGTGCGAAATCATTAGCCCAGCCTGTTAGGGCTGGGTGAAAATAATTAGTTTCATTTTAAGCACCAACGGTGCGAAATAAAATATAGATTATTTATAATCATCTATATTACACACCTTTGGTGCTTAAAATGAAAGAAAATACATTGAGTCCTAGCCATTCTGGCTAGGCTAATGATTTTCGCACCGTTGGTGCTTAGCTCTTAGCTTGACGGCTATGGGATTTAGGGGTTGTCAATGGTATTTTTGATTAAATATTAATCAACTATATTGTTTGGAAAGGCTAGTTCTTCCTTTATAGGATTTGGCTACTAAAGTTTAGATACTATTATAACCGTTTTATGGTTAAATAATTATTTCTTATATTACACACCACTTTACATACTTAATAAATATATATTATGATTATTTCATTGTTAGATAACGACTTGTATAAATTTACCATGCAAAATGCTGTAATTAAACGTTTCCCTAGAGCAAAAGTTCGATATGAGTTTATAAACAGAGGAGAAACAGTTTTTCCTGATGGTTTTGCAGAGAGGTTGCGAGAAATAATATATGAAATGAATAATTTGCAATTGCAAAATGCAGAAAAAGATTACTTAGCGAGTGAACTTCACTATTTAGACCCTACGTATTTAGACTTTTTAAATGGTTATAGATATAATCCAAGCGAAGTAGGTGTTGTTCAAAAAGGAGGGGAGCTATTTGTTACAGTAGAAGGGTATTGGTACAGAACCATTTTGTGGGAAGTTCCTTTAATGTCTATTATATCCGAGCTATATTTTAAAATGATGGGCTTTGAGATAGATAGTGAGCAGGAAATATTAAATACAGTAAATAAAAAAGCTACACACTACAAAATGTTAGGAGCTAAGGTTGCCGACTTTGGTAGTAGAAGGCGTTATTCATTTAATAATCATGATAAAATTGTAAGTGCTTTAAAAAGTAATGGAGGGAAATCATTTACGGGAACAAGTAATGTTTATTTTGCATATAAGTATAAGTTAACAGCTATTGGAACTCATGCTCACGAGTGGTTTATGTTTCATGCAGCCAAATATGGTTATAAAATTGCAAATAAAATGGCTCTTGAAAATTGGGTTAGTATTTATAGAGGCGATTTAGGTATTGCACTTTCGGATACTTTTACTACGGATGTGTTTTATCAAGCATTCGATACAAAATTTGCTAAGCTATTTGATGGAGTAAGACAAGACTCTGGAGATCCATTAGAGTTTGCTGATAAGACTATAGCACATTATAAAAAACTTCGTATTGATCCGCTATCCAAAACTATTGTTTTTTCCGATGGTTTAAATCCTGATAAGGTTGACGAAATTGAAAAGTATTGTAGGGGTAGGATAGGGACTTCTTATGGAATAGGAACAAACTTTACTAATGATGTTGGGGTTAAGGCATTAAATATGGTAATAAAAATAGTTGAGGTAAAACCAGAAGGTCATATATGGGAGCATGCAGTAAAATTGTCGGATTCAAGAGGTAAATATACTGGCTATAAAACTGCGGTTTCTCTTTGTAAAGAAGTTTTACATATAAAGTAGGGAAGTCCTAAGTTTCTGAAGGGGACTTTTATGTATGGTTGAAAAACCCCTAAATCCCCTAAAGGGGACTTTTATGTATGGTATATATATTATTAGGCAACAAACAAAATAAAAGGTCGGTTTTTAAAACCGACCTTTTGTATATTTAATGTAAGGGTACTTCTTTTAAAAATATTTAACTCCTAAATGCTGTTCGGTAGTCATTCTTTTTATAGTAGTAAGAATATTGTTAGCTAAACTACTTGCACCAATTCTAAATAGTTTTGAGTTTAACCATTCTTTACCTAAAACCTCGTTTACTATTGCATAATACTTTAAAGCCGTATCGGCAGTAGAGATTCCACCAGCAGGTTTTAATCCAATTTTAATGCCAGTTCTGTCGTAATATTCTTTAATAGCTTCGCACATAACATAAACAGCGTTTAAAGTTGCAGGAGGGTCAAGTTTTCCTGTTGACGTTTTAATAAAATCAGCTCCTGCTTCAATAGAAATTGCACTAGCTATTTTTACGTTTGAAAGGTTTTTTAATGCTCCAGTTTCCAATATTACTTTAAGGTGTGCATCTCCAACAGCTTTTTTAAGCTCTTTTACTTCGTTGAATATTGTTTGATAGTCGCCACTTAAGAACGTTCCTACAGAAATAACCATATCCGCTTCATTAGCACCAACTTCAATTGTCTTTTTTGTTTCAGCAACTTTTATTTCTAAAAAAGTTTGTGATGAAGGAAATCCTCCAACAACAGATGCAATATTAACTCCTGCTGCTGTTAGCTTGTTTTTTACCGAGCTAACTAATGTAGGGTAAACACAAATGGCAGCTACATTAGGCATATCAGGAAATTTCGATTTAAAATTAGATACATTATCTGCGAATAATTCACCCTTTTCAGTAGAGTCTTCAGTGTTTAGTGTTGTTAAATCAATACAAGAGAAGATTGTTTTTAAGTTTTCGACATCGTATAAAGCAGTAATATTAGTTGTAATATCTCTTACTCTTTTGTCTACTAGGTCAGTATCTATTTTAGTATTATAATGTTCAAGAATGTTTTTCATCATTTTGTTTATGTTTAATAAAAAGTAATGTAAAAATACGGATGTTTTATGTAATTAAATATTTTTTTTTTAATTATTTTGATTAGCTGTAATATTTTAATGTTAAATAAACTATTATACAATTAATAATAACTTACAATATTTTACATTTACAATACATTTTATTTCAATTTGTCGTTATTCTTATGTCTGGTTTTATCTCTTTTTGTTTTCTTTTCTAAATTCTTATTTAAAGCTTCAGTAAGATCTATACCAGTTTGGTTTGCAATACATATTAATACAAATAGAACATCAGCCAGTTCCTCTGACAAGTCTTTCCCTTCGTCAGATTTTTTGAAAGATTGTTCGCCATATTGTCTGGAAATGATACGTGCTACTTCTCCCACCTCTTCGGTAAGTAAAGCCATGTTGGTAAGTTCATTAAAGTATCTTACTCCGTAGTCTTTTATCCATTTGTCAACAATGCTTTGTGCGTCTGATATTGTCATTTATTCTTTGTTTTTAGAGTCTATAATTATTGTTACTGGGCCGTCGTTTGTTAAAGATACTTTCATGTCGGCTCCAAACTCCCCTGTCATAACTTCTTTTTCATAAGCAGCTTCAACTTCTTTTACAAAATTATTATATAAAGGTATTGATATGTCAGGCTTTGCCGATTTAATGTATGATGGTCTGTTTCCCTTTTTTGTGCTTGCGTGTAATGTAAACTGACTAACAATCATTAATTCGCCACCAATATCTTTTACCGATAAATTCATAACATCGTTTGAGTCGTCAAATATTCTAAGATTTATAATTTTTTTTGTCATCCACTTTAAGTCTTCGGTGTTGTCGTCTTGTTCAAAGCCACATAAGATAAGTAACCCGTTATTTATTTTAGAGTATATTTTCGAATTTATTTCTACACTACAATTTAGTACTCTTTGTATTACAACTTTCATATTATTTGTTTTTAATAAATTTTGATGAAATGTATTCTGCTATTTGAATTGCATTTGTGGCAGCTCCTTTTCGAAGGTTATCGGCAACAATCCACATATTTAAAGTTTTTGGGTTTGAATGGTCTCTTCTTATTCTTCCTACAAAAACATCGTCTTTCCCTTGTGATGTTAATGGCATAGGGTATATGTTTTGCGAAGTATCATCCTGTAGCTTAATGCCATTGGTGTCTTTTAGTATTGTTTTAATATCGGTAATATTAAAATCATTTTCAAATTCAACGTTCACAGCTTCGGAATGTCCGCCTTCGACAGGAACTCTTACCGCTGTTGCTGTTATTCCTATGTTTGAATTAAAAATTTTATTGGTTTCGTTAACTAACTTCATTTCTTCCTTTGTGTAATCATTTTCAAGAAATACATCGCAGTGAGGCAAACAGTTCTTATCTATTTTATAAGGATATGCCATTTCTCCATCAATATTGTCTCGCTCATTTTTTAATTGGTTAACGGCCTGTTTTCCTGTTCCTGTAATTGACTGATAGGTTGATACAACAATTCTTTTAATTCTATATTTCTTATGAAGAGGAGCTAAAGCCATTACCATTTGAATGGTTGAGCAGTTTGGATTAGCAATAATTTTATCATTTACTGTTAATTTGCTTGCATTGATTTCTGGTACAATTAGTTTTTTGTTTGTATCCATTCGCCAAGCCGATGAATTGTCAACAACAAAGCAACCTGCTTCAACAAATTTGGGTGCTAAGTTTAGCGAGGCAGAGCCACCAGCAGAAAATAGAGCTATGTCTGGTTTTTTGCTAATTGCATTTTCTGCAGAGATTAACTTGTATTCAGTATTCTTATAAGTAATTATTTTCCCTATTGATTTATTTGATGCTACTAAAAATAAATTAGTAATAGGAAAACTCCTTTCTTCTAAAATCTTTAGCATTACTCTGCCAACAAGACCAGTAACTCCTACAATTGCAAGTTTCATATTTTATATTTATTTGTTATGAAATAGTTAAATGATTAATAAAGCACTGAGTTTTTACCAGTTCTTATGCCAAATTACTAAAATGAAACTTGTATTTAAGATAGTCCTAGAGCTTATTTATTAAGTTTGATATTGTAATTTTACTTTTATCTGTTAACTTTGAATTTTTAAGCAAATTTAGAATTCTATTTTTTAAAATATAACATAATGAAGAAAATATTTATCTTATTAACATTTTTACTACCACTAGTAGGTTTTGCTCAAATTACAGACGATTTTGAAAGTGGAGATATTACTAATTGGACTCAAAGCCCAGATTTAAGATGGGAGGCTTCAACCGATAATCCTATTAATGGAGTTTATTCTTTGCATCATACCTATAATGAGACAGTAACAGAAAATTATCATAATCAGTTATCAACTCCTTTTGGTGCTTTTGATATTACATCGCAAACAACTACATGGCGTTTTCAACTTAGATATGAATATAATCCGTCTGGAGATAATACCTGGAGTGTTTTCCTTTTTGCAGATGCCGATGCCAATGAAATGTATCCTGGTGGTAATGTAAATGGTTACGCATTTGGAGTTAACTTTTCTGGGACATCCGATTTAGTTCAATTATGGGATGTTAGTACAGGTTCTGCTTCAGCAGTTATAAATACTGATTATAATTGGCAAGATAATATAGGAACAGCTACAAGTGCTGGTTTTGAAATAAAGAGAACTGCCACAGGAGATTGGAGCATTTTTATAGATGATGATGGAGGTTTTGATAATTTAGTTCAAATTGGAACTACTGAAAACAGTATCACACACACAACAACTACTAATTTTGGTATTTGTTATGAATATACTGCTTCTGCTGATCAAAAGTTATGGTTTGACGACATATATGTAGGTGAAGAAATCCTAGATGTAGAAGCTCCTACGATTACAGGCATTACAGTTCTTTCTAATAATACAATATTAGTAGATTTTAATGAAAACTTATCCCAGGTTACTGCCGAAAATGTTTCTAATTATTCTGTTGATGGAGGAATTGGAAATCCTACTTCAGCAATATTAACAGATAGGCAAGTGGAATTAATCTTTTCGGGAACTTTTACCGATGAACAATTATATTTTTTAACTGTAAATGGGGTTGAAGACATTGCAGGTAATGCTACAGTTAATGAAGAGAGTGTTTTTTCATATTTTCAGATAGCTGCTATTTCTGCTTCTTCAATATCATCAACTGGAGTTGATATTATTTTTAATAAGAAGGTAGAACCTATAACTGCCGAAACTACTTTAAATTATTTAATAGATAATAGTATAGGAAACCCTAGTGTTGCAGTAATTGATGCAGTTGATAGTACAATTGTACATTTAACTTTGTCGTCAAATTTAGTTTTAGAACAGAACTATATTGTAACAGTTTCGGGAGTGCAGGACAATTATGGGAATACAATTTCGCCAGTTGATTTGGAGTTCTTCTATTTTGAACCACAACCGTATAATATTGTTATTAACGAAATAATGTGCGATGTAAATCCTGTTCCAGAGGTTCTACCTGCACACGAATATATTGAAATTTATAATAATACAAACTATGATATAAGCTTAACTGATTGGACTTTGATTATTGGAGATAACTCACCAAAAGTATTTCCATCAATAATAATTGAGGCTCATGGCTATGCAATTATTTGTGAAGATATTGCTGAAGATGATTTGTCGGTGTTTGGAATTACAATTCCAATCTTAAATCCTTCGGAATTAACTGTTACAGGTAAAAGGCTGGTTTTGAAAGATGCAAATGGTGTAACTATTGAAGATTTAATATATAGTAATACTTGGTATAACGATACCGAAAAAGATAATGGAGGTTGGTCTTTAGAGAGAATAGACTATGAAAATTATTGTGGAGAAGAAGAGAACTGGTCTGTTACAATGGACTATACAGGAGGAACTCCAGGGAGAGTTAATTCAATTTATGCAATAAACCCTGATAATAGTAGTCCTGAAATTGCTTCGCTAGCTGTTATTTCTTCAAAACAATTACAAATACAGTTCTCTGAGAATGTTTCAACTTTAAGTTCCTTAGTATTGTCTAACTACGCTGTTAACAGTAGCATAAATCCAATTTCTGTTTTTGCAGATGCTGAAGACAACTCTATAATCAACCTTGTTTTTGAAAATAACTTTGATATTGGAACAAACACTATTCTTATTAATAATATAGCAGATAATTGTGGTAATGTAATGCTTGAGTATTCTGATGAGTTTGAGTACTTATTGATTTATCCAAAATCAGTAGAAGTAATGTCTAATAATCAACTTAGAATTCATTTCTCTGAAAATGTTGATGTTACTACAGCACAAGAAATTTTAAATTTTAATGTAAGTGGAAGTATTAATACACCATACATTGCTTTAATAAGTGCAACAGATACTACTTCGGTAAATTTACAATTTACAGAGGAGTTTGTTTTAGGAGAGTATTATACAATAAGTATTGAAAATATTCAAGATGTAAATGCTAATGTTATGTTAGCTGCAAGTATCGATTTTGCATATTATTCTGCTAACCCTAACGATATTATTTTTAATGAAATAATGTGTGATGTAAATCCAGCACCAATAGGTTTACCTGAAGTGCAATATGTCGAGTTATATAATTCATCGGATTATGATATTGATCTTACAAATTGGATTTTTGCAGCAGAGTCACAAAGCGAAAGAGAATTACCTTATGTGAATATAAAATCACATGAATACATTATTCTTTGCCAGTCTGGTTATGCAGCAGAGCTTTCTCAATACGGAACTGTAATTGATATTTTAGGTTCAACTGATTTAACATCTTCGGGTAAAAATATAAAATTATTGAAACCAGACAGAACAATTATTGCTGATGTAACTTATACCGATACATGGTACGACGATACGGAAAAAGATAATGGAGGTTGGGCTTTAGAGATTATCGACTCAAATAATTTTTGTAGTGAGGATAATAATTGGGCGGCTTCTGTCGATCAATCAGGCGGAACTCCTGGAATAATTAATTCTATTAATGCAATTAATTCTGATAATACCTCACCAGAATTATTGACTGTAACTGTTAGCTCATCAAATACATTAACTCTAGTTTTTGATAAAAATATAACCTTTGAAACAGGTAATGATACTTTAAACTATAGTGTAAGTAATTTGGTAGCAAATCCAATGTCAGCAAATGTTGATTCTGTTGATAGAAAAACAATTATTCTTAAATTCGCAGAAAATTTCACTGATAATCAAATATATACAATAAGCATTAGTAACTTACAAGATTACTGTGGTAACCAAATAGAAAACACACAAATTGACTATACATATTATTTAATTTACCCTATTGATTTGTGGGTGAAAGATGATAAACGAATTAAAATTCAATTTTCGGAAGCTGTTGAAGTAGTATCAGGAACAAATGTATTAAATTATGTTGCTAATAATGGATTAGGGAGTCCCGAAACAGTAATTAGAGAAACAAGTAATCCGTCAATTGTTCATATACAATTTGCAGGAAATTTTGTTGATGGCGAAGAAGTTACTTTAAGCTTATCAAACATTAGCGATATTAATGAAAACTTGATTGTTCCAGTAGAATTAAAGTTTACTTATTATCTACCCAAAGAAAATGATATTATAATTAACGAAGTTCTTTTTAATCCTTTTACAGGAGGTGCTGATTTTGTTGAGGTTTATAATAATTCAGAAAATATAATAGATTTAAGTAATTTTCAGTTAGCAAACCGAGATGAAAATGGTGCAATAAATACTACTGTAATTTTAAGTGAAAATAATTTTAATATAGCACCAGGTGAGTTTTTTGTTTTTACAACAAGTAAAGAGTCTGTTATTCAAAGTTATATGAGTGATAATGAAGAGGGAATAATTGAAATTGATGCTCTTCCTTCATATAGTGATGATAAAGGAACAGTTGTTCTTCTTTATAATAACACTACAGTAATTGATGAGTTTTCCTACACAGAAGATATGCACCTCAGATTACTTGATAGTGAGGATGGAGTGTCGCTAGAAAGAGTAAACTATAATGTAGCTAGCAATGATGAATCAAACTGGCATTCGGCAGCCGAAACTGTCGGTTTTGCCACACCTGCCTATAAAAATTCGCAGTATAATGAAAATATTGCTATTTCGGATGATGAAATTACTATTTCTCCTGAAATATTTTCGCCAGACAATGATGGCTTTGAAGACTATTGTTATATAAACTATAAATTTGAAACGAATGGGAATATAGCAAACGTTTATATTTTTGATGCTAATGGTAGAATTATTAAAAGACTTTGCAATAATAAACTTTTAAGTATTGAGGGAACTCTTGTTTGGGACGGATTAAAAGACGATAATACAAAAGCTAGAACAGGAATATATCTAGTGTATTTTGAAACGTTTGATATAGATGGAAATATTAAATCGGTTAAGAAAACAACTGTATTAGCAACTAAGTTTTAAGTATTTATATTACCTTATAAAAGACATTGCCAAAGTTTAAAACTTTGGCAATGTTGTTTTTAATTGAAAAGATTAATGTTATAATCCTGTAACAGTTTCGTCTTTAGGGAATTCAACTTCAAATCTTAATTCTAATTCATTTTTACTTTCAGGTTCTAAAACTAAGAGCCGTGTTAAAATTCCAGTAGTCGTTAATTTCATTTCATCTGTATCTTCTTTATATTTAGGTTTTATTAATGATACTTTAATTTTTTCATCTTGCGAAACAGGAATGTTGTCTATAACACTAATTTTTTCTTCAGTTTTCTTAGTATTTGTTATAATTGTTTCATATTCAAAAAACTGCACATTTTTCTTTGTAAATATCCCTTCGTTTTTATTGTATTTTGGAAGAGGCTTGTACTCAACTTTTATACTTTCATCAACACCAAGTGATAAAATAAATTCCTCTGAAGGTAAAACTAATTTCAACTTAGATTCAGCAACAAAATTATTATTGAAGAAAATGTTTATTAAACCTGGAAGTAAAGGAAAGTCGGATGTGTTTTTAGTTTTTGCTTTTAAATATGCATAAGGCGAAAGTTTAGGTACAGTTGTGTAATCAAATTCGGCATCAAACTCTTCTTGTAAAATACTTACATTGTATTCTAAATTATCGCTTAAAATTGTATATTTTCCTTGAGGAATAAAAATAGACGATGTTACATTTTCTTCAATAGTTACATTTGGAGTACGTATTGGAGCATGAGTTTTCATCATTATTTCGTCTGCATCTTCTTCAAAAGCAGAGAATGAATCCATTTTAGATTCTTTAGCTAATCCCCTTTTCTTAGATTTTTTAAATCCACCTTTTGCTCTAACCGGAGCTGGTGGTATATACCTATATATGTCAATGTTCCATGGGTTTAATACAGGTAAATCACCTCCAACTTGTACTTGAGCTGTAGATAATTTTATTCCTATGTTTTCCCAATTCTCACCAGTATTTTGTATAATTGTAGAGTTATACTCTAATAAAAGCTCTTTTTCTTCAGAAGAAACCCTTGCATTATAATTAGGAAACCACGATGCTCCATAAACAACATACGAAAGGTAAAGTTTTATTTCGCATTTTTCTTCGGCAACTACTATTACATCAATTACATTGGTCTTTTTTGAATTTCCCCTACCTGCCTGTATTAATTCTTTATTTATTTTATCTAGCTTAGTGGCTTCATTTTTTAGAAGAATATTCGTGTCAAAAATCTCTTTATCTGTTTGGTTAAGTTTTGTTCTGTAAAACTCAAGCATCTTCAACCAATTCTCAGGATTTAGTTCCTGTTTTGATTTACTTTCGGGTTCTACAACTTTTTCTGCTATTCGCTCAATAAAACTTTTTTCTTTATTAGTGTTTTCAAGCTTACTATTAATCTTAATAATTTCAAGTTTTATTTTTTCAGCTTCATCTAAAAGATTTTTTTTGTTTTCGTCGGTAACTTTTTCATGATAAACCTCTTTGAATTTAATGTTTTTGAGTAAAGCATTTCCTTTTCCATTAAGCTGAATGCTCTTTTTTTCGATTGAATAGGGCAGGTTCTCAAAACGCAAAAGTTGTTCACCTTTATCTATTTCAACGGTTGCTATTCTGTAAACCTGGGCTCTGTCCTTAAAAACAGTAACATTTGTAATTGTGGATGTAATTTTTTTCATAGTATATTTTAAATTTTTTTCAAAATAGATTATTTTTTGCTAAAATGAAAATACTTTACATAAAACCTATGTTTTTATTGATGTAAAACTTTTATACCTTTGTAAGCATATTTAAAAAATATTAGATGAAGAAAAATACCGAAATATTTCCAGTATTCGACAAAATAATTTCTAAAAAGCAAAAAGAAACTCTTTTAAAACAGAAAGCTAAAGTTATTTGGCTTACAGGACTCTCTGGCTCAGGAAAAACTACTTTGGGAGCTGCTTTAGAAAAAAAACTTTATGAAAAAGGTTTTCTTACACAAATTCTTGATGGTGATAATATACGTTCAGGAATAAATAAGAATTTACGTTTTACCGAGGCTGATAGGTACGAAAATATTAGGCGAATAGCTGAAGTAACAAAGCTTTTTCTGAATTGTGGAGTAATAACTATAAACTGTTTTATAGCACCAACAAAAAAAATAAGAGATATTTCTAGAGAAATTATAGGAAGAGAAAACATGATTGAAGTATTTGTAAGTACACCTTTAAAAGTATGCGAACAGCGCGATACTAAAGGTTTATACGCAAAAGCTAGATCTGGCGAGCTTCCAAATTTCACAGGAATAAGCTCTCCATTCGAAATCCCGTCAAGCCCTGACGTAGATGTGGATACGTCAAGTTTGAGCTTGGATGAGTCTGTAGAAAAAGTATATAATGTAGTAATTAATGAAATAAATTTCTAGCGTTTAATTAATAATAGCAAGTACTGTGTTGTTCTGATTTTTTTTTAGTTTCCCGAAATAATCGGGACACGTGCAACTGCTTATGCGTAGCATTTAAAAACAAGCTCATACAATAACAATCTTTTATTTGCTATTTGTAAAATGTTTTGCTTGTTTATTTTCATTTTGGTAAAACTAAAACAACTTATATTTTGCAAGCACGAGTGTTGCTAACGCAATGATAGTTGCAAACT
>JAOZLS010000089.1 GCA_029934705.1 Bacteroidales bacterium
AATACTTTATAAATATTGAAACCAATAATGGAACAGTAAGAAAGAAAATTATTAAGAAATAATATTTTATATCATATTAAAAAAAGAGACATGCTACGGTGTGTTTCCTTTTTTATAAATCATTTTTTTTTCACTAAAAACGAACATTTATACAAGTTCTGCGTAAGCTATATTGATAGACAGAGCAAACTTTTCTCATTAAATTAAAAATGTATTTATTATGCTTTTATTATCATACACTATTCGTGTGTGTAGTATTAATGCTTATCTATTTAATATTAAATTAATTATTAAAATATTTTAAATGAAAAAATTATTATTATCAACATTATCACTATTAATATTTTTTACAAGTTTTAGTCAAATTCCTGAAGGGTATTATGATAATGCAATTGGACTTGAAGGAGATGAATTAAAAAGTGCATTGCATGGTATTATTGACGGGCATACTGAGTATTCGTATGATGACTTACGTGATTTTGTACTTGCAAATACCGATGAAGATCCAAATAATAGTAATAATATAATATTACTATATACTGGGAGGTCTCAAGCAAAAAATACTTTTGGAGGAGGAGCAAATGATTGGAATAGAGAGCATACGTGGGCTAAATCTCATGGCGGATTTGGAGAAACACCTCCTGCAGGTACCGATGCACATCATTTAAGACCAACCGATGCTTCAGTTAATTCCTCTAGAAGTAATTTAGACTTTGATAATGGTGGTACACAGCATAGTGAAGCAACAGGATGTTATTATGATAGTGATTCTTGGGAGCCAAGAGATGCTGTAAAAGGAGATGTTGCAAGAATGATGTTTTATATGGTTGTTAGATATGAAGGGGATAGTGATGATAATAATGGGCTTGACTTAGAATTGGTTGATTATACTCCTGGTGGAGATGCCGGACCTATATTAGGCAAGCTTTCAACTTTATTGGAATGGCATGCTCAAGATCCTCCAGATGATTTTGAAATAAACCGACATGAACTTATATATGGATATCAAGGAAATAGAAATCCATTTATTGACCACCCTGAGTGGGTTGATTGCATCTGGGGCGATTGCATAGGTACAGTTCAGACCCCTCAGAGTTTTTCAGCAATTGGAATTTCAGTAAACGAAATTGATGTTACCTGGGAGCTAAATGATGCTAATGATGATATTTTATTAGCTTATAGCATTACAAATACTTTTGGTACTCCTGAAGGTGATTATATCGTTGGAAATACAATTTCTGGTGGTGGTGAAATAATTAGTGTCGGACAAAATACAAGTTTCTCACATGCAGGATTAGATCCTCAAACCTATTATTATAAAATTTGGTCTTATGATGGTACTGAATATTCTTCGGGTGTAACTGCTATGGCTTCGCCGTTAATGGGCGAGCCTACAAATAATGCAACTAATTTTACAACATTAAATCCTTCATCAACTACTATTGATGTTTCGTGGACAGATGCTATTGGCGATATAACGCCTATTGGATATCTTGTAAAAGCAAATTATGCAGGTAGTGTAATTACTCCTCCTGTTGATGGACAACCAGAAAACGATGGATTGTTCACAAAAAATGTAGCTTTTGGTGATCAAATTGTAACTTTTGAAAATTTAACTCAAAATACTCAATACAATTTCGAGATTTTTCCTTATACTAATTCCGCTTCAAATATTGATTATAAAACAGATGGTGTAATTCCTCAAGCAACAGGAACTACAACTGATATGCCTACAGAATGTGGAAACGAAACTTTTGACGGCATAACTACAGGAAGTGGTTCGTACTCGACTGTAAATTGGATAGGACAAGATGGTAGTCAGTGGATAGCAACTGAAACTCGAACAGACCAAAATATTGGTAACGGTGCAGCAATTTGTGTAAGAAATGGCTATGCAGAATCTGGAGTTATCGAAAATGGAATTTCAGATATTACTATTTCAACATTTTTACCTTATTCAGATGATGCAGGAGACCTTACCGTATTAATTAATGGAAATGTTGTAGGAACAGTGCCATATAATACAAGCTCAACAACCACTACAACTATTTTAAATGTAAGTGTTTCAGGCGATATTGTTATACGATTTGAAACTTTTGATAGTAACAGAGTTATTATTGACGATGTTATTTGGTCGTGCTTTGGAAGTTCTACTTCAAATGATAATGATTCTTATGTTAGTAGTCCTGTAACACAAGTTGTTGAGGCTGAAATTATTTCTACTGAAACCAATTTTATAAATGTATTCTCTTTTGTAATTCAAGACGAAGGGACTGCTGATGGTTTATCAACTTTTGTTTCAGCAATTAAATTATACCCAAATTTACCCGAGAACACTGCTGACTGGACATCAACAATTAGTGCAGTAAATATTAACGATGGAGCTGAAAATATTTCATTGTCAATAGTTACTATAACAGACGATTATATTAATATCCCTTTGGAGTCTTTTTATGAAATAGCCGATGGCAGTTCAGAAGAGTTTACAGTTTCAATACAATTGAATAATAGCCAGATTAATGAAAGCTCTGTATTATCATTTATGATTGATGCCGATAATCACGGTTTTATGGCCGATGAAAGCGGTTCTCTGTTTACATCTGTGTTTGATTCGGATATTACATCTAACGATTTTGCGGTTACTGTAATTAATGCTGTTTCAAGTATTAATAATAATACTTTTACAATAAGTCCTAATCCTGCACAAGATTTTGTTAATATTAACATTTCAGATGTTACAGGTAGTACAGTAATAAATATTTATGATGTCTCAGGTAAAATTATTGTTACTCAATCTGTTATTGATGAAAGTGTTGTTGTAAATGTTTCAACTTTACCTAAAGGGATTTATATTGTAGAGGTAAAAAGTAATTTGGTTTATTTAAAAGAAAAATTGATAATTCAATAGAAAAATATTATAAATATAACTTGGTATATTTATAATAAAATTGTAATTAGAGTTTGTTCATAAAGTCGTCATTTATGTCATTTCGATAATTTTTTTTCAAAATTGAGAAATCTTCTTCGCTATTAGCTAGGATATTAAGATTCCTCTTTGTCGGTCGAAATGGCAATAATCAGAATATTTAAAGACTTTATAGACAGACACTAATTAGGAATTGGGGAATTATTTTAAACCAATTTAATTTAATAACAGAATTAAGTTATAAAAAGCCGATTCGGAAATCAAATTTATAAATACTTGATTTATCTCATTAATTAATAGTTTATTAAATACAAAAGAGAGACTAAATTTAGTCTCTCTTTTGTAATTCAATCTTATTCAATCAATTTCAATCTCCCTCAATCTATTTTTTACTTCCTAATAATAAATTTCTTTACAATAGTTTTATTGCCTGAAATTATTTTCATTAAATAAACACCATTATTAAAGCTCGAAAAATCAAAAGTACTTATTTTTGATGTTGTATTCTGTGAATATATTTTCTTGCCTGTAATATTGAATATATCGATAATATTATTCGTGTTTTCTGTTGAAACGGTGATTAAACCTTGTGTAGGATTTGGGAAAATTAGAGCAGTCTCATTTATCTTTTCTACATTATTATAAGTTGCGGATTGTATAGGTAAAGTAATATTATCAATCCAAGCACAATCATCAGGCTCACTCGAAACAGAACCGTCTTTACTATATTCCCATTTAATATTGTATGCTCCAGCGGCAACATCGTAAGTGTGAATGCTCCATTCATCGTCTCCTGCCCATTCGTTCATCATATTCCCATTAATGTAAAATTTAAGAAAATCATAACCTTCTTCTGACGAAACTTTTTTATAGAAACTAATTGTTCCTGTACTATCTGTTTGAAATTCAATTGATATAGAAGATGATTGATTGTCTGTTATTGGTCCTGATAATGCTGAGTAAGTCCCATCTTGTGATGAGTTGCTTGTAACAATCCAGTTTTCGTCTCCTTCAAAAATCCAATTATGCGAAAATTTATTTTGCTCAAAGCTAATTCTGTCAGTTATATTAAAATCGTGGAAACCACTTTCAGGAAAAACTGCTGAATTTTGATTTACAGAAGCGTCAGTAACAACAATTTTGTATGAAACTACATCGTCAACACTTACTATTCCTAAATTAATATATGCTCCAAAAGTAGTTCCTTCTATTAAACTAAAATATGAGTTGTCTTGGCTAACTCCATTAATTTCCCATTCAATATACGAGTTGTTAGTGTCAACACCTAAATTGTCGTTAAGTTCACAAATTACTCTAGCGTTATTCCACAAATTAATGTAAAATTCATCAATAGTATTATGGTTTATAGTTGGTGCTTGCGTATCGTTAATTGAGCTAAATGTATAAAACTCAGTTGGTGCATTATTTGGCGAAAATATATTTGCATTTTCATTTTCGGCCGAAAAATAATAATCGTAAGTTGCAATAGAACCTGTTCCTGTAATTTCGGCAGTGTATGTGTGTTCTTCTTTTGAAAGAATACTCATTTCAACTTCGCTCCAACTACCACCATCTATTCTATAAAAAAGTATAGGCGAACCTTCAAGTATATCTGTTTGACTCGTTACCGCAATGTTTATTTCGTAAGGTCCATTAAAGTTTTCTGTGTCTGCTAACTCAGTGTGTGATATTTGCGGTAAACCTAAAAGGCTGTATGCTTCGTAAACATTTATAATTCCCCAGCCATATTCGTTATTTGGATTACTAGAGTTATCTGCCGACATTTTTAATGCTTCAATAATTTCCATATTACTTGCATTTGGAGCCATTTGTACAAGTAATGCTGCTGCTCCTGCAGTAAGAGGACAAGAAAATGAAGTTCCACTAGCATTTGTATATGTGTTGCCAGATGTATTCGCTACAACAACACCAGAACCCATTGCCATAACTTCGGGTTTTATTCTGTCATCCCCTGTAGGTCCCATTGAACTAAAATCGGTTATAGTCCCATCAGCATAAACTGCACCAACTGCTAAAACACTATCACCGTCTGCTGGTGCACCAATTGATGTCGCTCCTGGACCTGAATTTCCAGCTGAATTTACAACTAATATTCCTAAGCTTGCTGCAATATCAGCTCCTATTGTAATTGTTGCCGTATTTCCGTCAAGTTCGCTAGCCGAGTATCCAGTTCCATCATCAAAATCAATATATCCTAGTGAGGTTGATGTAACGTCTGGTCCGTAATTATTTTCAGCCCATTCCATTGCTGCAACCCAGTTATCTTCTTCAACTGTGGTTTCGGTATCCGTATTTTCTGTTTTTGCTAAAATATAGCTTGCTCCAAAGGCTGGACCAATAAGTTGACCCTCATAAAATCCACCAATTGTGCTAAGTGTCATTGTTCCGTGGTTTCCATTTCCCATATCGTCCTCGTCATCAACGTTTTCATCGTCATTAACAAAATCATAAGTTCCTATAATATTCATTGATGAAAATGATTGATGTTCGAGGTTGTTAAAACCTGCATCCATTACGCAAATTATTACACCTGTTCCGTCGTAACCCATATCGTGAACTGTTGGAACATTTATTTGTTCTAACTGAGTTATTGAACTACCGTAGTTTAAATTATAATTTGTTGACTTTGGATTATATGCAAAGTTAATATTGCTAATGTCTGAGTTTATTCTATTAACAATACCTTTTCGTAAAATATCAATTTTCTTAACAAAGCTAAAGTTTGCTATGTTTTCAATTTCGCTTCCACTTACTTCAACCGAAATTGCATTAAGCCAATTTGATGTTCTTCTGTGCTTAATTAGTTTGCTTCTTACCGCATTTATGTATTGCTCGTTAACTGGTATGTCGTAAAAAGTAGCTACAGTTTCTGTGTTTTTATTTAATTTTTTTCTACGCTTTATTGCATTTGCAGGTAGCATTTTTTCTACATCAACTAATTTTTTTGTTATGTTGTCTCCTTTATCTTTAAAAAATATCCATACTGTATGTTGTTCGTCCATACTCTTTTCTGAAATTTTTTGTGATAATATTGGTGTTATCTTATTTTGCGCAAATAAGTAGTTTGATTGTATAGCTACTAAAGCTAAAATAAGGAATGTAGTGAAAATTTTCTTCATATTTATAAATTAAGATTTGTATTTGTTTGTAAGAGCTTGTTTTATTGAAAAGGTTGCAGTGAATAATGTTTCAATTATACAATTATACAATGTTTCAATTTTGAGTCCACTCCGAAAAGTCAAACTTTTTGAATTTCAATACTTTTTTATCCCTAGCTACTAAAGGGAAAGTATTGAAACACAGAAAGTTCTAAAAGTCCCCTTTAGGGGATTTAGGGGTAAAATGACTTTTTGGAGTGGACTCATTATTTAATGGTCTAAATTGTAAATGGTTCGTTAAATTTGGCAAAGTTTGAATTTGTAAACATCTAAAGTGTTATTAATAAATAATATAGTTAATAAATAGCAACTTTGCCAAAGTTCTCTAAATTAATGATTTACAAAATAAGTAATGAACTCTTGAATATACAATCATTTATCACTACTCTATTGTAAAATGTTTCTCCGATTCTTTTAGCATCTCTATTTTACCTAAATCGTAGAAGTAAGAGTGGTCGTGATTGTATGCAAAAATATTATGATTTTTTGCTAATCTTAGGTATAAATCAATTATTGAAAATTTGCCTTCTTCTTCAATTAAATCAAATATTTTATTGCTTACTATATGTATTCCGCTAAAGGCTTGAGATTTATGCTCGCTAGTTATTTCTCTTGATATTTTTTGTTCGCCTGTTTTTATATTTTCCCAAGCTGATAGGAAATTATCCTCATTAAAAACTAATCTCCTGTCCGATTTCCTGTTTTGAACAGCCAATGTTACTAATGCTTTATGTTTTTTGTGGCATCTTATAAAATTTTTAATTCTAATATCAGCAAAAATATCAACATTATATAAAAGAATATTTTCAGAGTCTTTTAATAATGAAGCTGCTTTTTTTAAAGCTCCTCCAGTATCAAGTAAAAAATCTGTTTCGTCAGAAATTTCAATTTTACAGTCAAAATTGTTGTTTTCTTCAAGATATTTAAGCACTTTTTTGCCAAAATGATGAATATTTATAACAAATTCACTAATTCCTGCTTTTTTTAGTTTTAAAATAACACGTTTTAACATTGGTTCGCCTGCCTGTTTTACAAGTGCTTTGGGAATGTCGTTTGTTAAAGGTCTTAGTCTAGTACCTAGCCCTGCGGCAAAAATCATTGCTTTCATATTATTTATTTTAGCGTAAAGATAAAAAAACACAGAACAATTATTGCTCTGTGCTTATTAAAATTCTATTTAATTTACTCATCCAAAACTTGACATTTTCCCTTATCTGAGGATTCGTATGATTTCTTATATAAGTGTTATAATTAATTGCTTTATTGCGTAATACTGTGATGAACGTATATTGTAATTATTTATTTATACGCAATTTCACCCTTTTAGTAAAAAAAAATAATCGTAGCCTGAGCGAATTCTAAGACTTAACCAAATTTTTCTTAATGTTTTTTGTAATATTTTTTTATACTATCTTTGTTTTGCCGAACAACGACCGACGGTGAAACTTTATACCGAAAGTCTTTATCAAAAGTGTACTTGATTTTAAGTGCACTTTTTTCATTTATATCAGGTATCGAACCTGATATAAATGAGCCGAACAACTCCCTCTGGTTTACATTACCCGAATACTAACTCATCCTGCCTGTCTCATTTTTACATATGGTGTCCCTCTGTTTACAACTGCAAATACTCGTATTATAAGTTTAAACTTAACTGCATTCATTATCACTCCGTGATCCTTGCCTTCTTTTTCTTTTCTTTTATAATATTTCAATAATTCAGGATCATTCTGAACAGCCGACCTTGCTGCTTGTGTCAGATTCACTTTAATGGCTTTATTAGCAAGATGACTTACTTTTGTTTTTCCTTTTACACTTGTTCCAGAGCTGTACTCAAAAGGAGCAACACCTCCATAACAGGCATATTTACGCCCGTCAGTAAAGTTCTGAAAATTATTACTGTGTACTATAAATATTACTGCATTTACTAAGCCTATACCAATAACACTTGTCGCTAAATTATAGTTTTTTTTTAGACTCTCATCTTCATTAATTAGAACACTAATCTCATTTTCAATTTCATCAATTTGTTCCTTAAATGCAGTTAATCTTTTCTTTGACCTCTTTATCGAAATTTTTGAACTAATCTTTTTAAACTCAGTCATTGTCTGTTTATCAACTGTTTGCATCTTAACTATACGACTTCTTTCATTCAATAATAATTTTAAAGCACGTATTCTTTTTGATGATAATTTACTTAATTTTAGCTTTTTTGCATGAAGTTGACAATACTCGGAAATTTTAAAAGAATCAATTTTGTCATTCTTTCCTCTGGTTATTCCCAAAGAATGTTTTATTTCATAAGGTGAAACAGCCGCATAATTAATATTATTTTCTTCAAAAAACACTTGTAAATCAAGCCCGTAAATACCAGTATGTTCCAGACAAAAAACTGACTGTTTTACATCTACATCTAATTTTTTCATCCACTTTAATAGCTCTTTAAAACCGCTAGTACTATTGTTAATCTTTATATGCTTTGACTTCTTAGCACCTTCTTCATCATACAATGTGATATCCAAAGTTGACTTTGAAATATCAATTCCTAAAAACCACTTAAATTTCATATCTTTGTAATATTAAATTTATAAAACATTTTAACCGAGTTGTTGAATAAAACTAATACCTTTAATAAGTCTTAAAACTTAGAATTCTAATTGGTGCATTTCAACAAAAGAGTAAAGGACTGATTCGCTCAATAATCCCTACAATTAGGAGCCGCCATAGTTCACCTTTACCCTTTTCGGTTTATTTGTAAAACTACTAAAATATTATTAAAAATTAATTTATGCAAATCTAAAGGTAGTCGAAGGCGAATTGGCAAAATGCTTAGAGTATGAAACCCAGCTTCGACTAAACTCAGCCTACATTTTTTCCTCTAAACCCTGAGGGTTTATTTTCATAACCAATTTAAACGAGTAATTCCTTTTATGGCATGTAATGTGCTAATAATAAGCGTTGTGCTAATAAACCTCGGATGCTAGTATTATGTCAAGTTTAAATTGACGCATGTATCTTGCTTTAAAATAACAAAGTGCGATGACCTGCATTCGTCCGCAGGACAATGTAGCGTCAATACAGACGATACATGACACTCGTAATTATTTAACTGTAACTTTCAATTTAAAAGAACCTTTAGTTAGTCCATTTGCACCTGCAACTCCAATTACAACTCTGTAAGGATTATTTATTGCATTAAGTTTTATGGTTCGTGTATGGTCTTGAGTTTTACCTCTTTTTTTATAATCCCATTTGTGTTCGGCTTCGCAAGTAACGCATGAACTTAAATTTGGAACCATTGCTGTACTTGTTGTGCCAACTGTATATGCGTAAATACTCATGTTCGCTTTTGGGTCGTCAGGTATAACAGTAATTTCCATAATTGAGCGTGGAGGAATTTCGGTTATATAAATTATGTGGTTTCCATTAAATTTACTATTTTGTGTTGCAGGAAAACATGCCACTGAGCTTTTTGATGCCCATGATAAATCATGAATTTTAACACCTTCTGCTAAATCACCTTTGTATAATAACGATTTCCCTTTTACAGATTTTAAGCTGTATTTTTTCAGCGGTTTTTGCTCACTTGTATTTGCAACTTTTGATTTTAGCTCAATTTTTAAAGTGTAATCGCCTTCTGTAAGTCCTTCAATACCTGTTACTCCTATAAAAATATTGTATGAGTTTTTTATCGAATTAAAAAATACGCTTCTTGTATGGTCTTGCGTTTTACCTCTTTTGGGATAGTCCCATTTATGATCGGCCTCGCAACTTACACATGAGCTAAGATTTGGTACAATAGAGTAGTTATTTGTTCCAACTTGATAACCGTATAAACTGAAATTTTTATTTTTATCTTTAGGAATAACAGTAATTGTTACTTCGGAATATGGTGGTATTACGAATCCATAAAGTACATGATTTCCTCTAAATTTTTTGTTTTGTGTTCCAGGAAAACAAGCAACACTACTGCTCGATGCCCAACTTAAATCGGAAATTATTTTACCCGTTTTTAAATTACCAGTTACCTGTGTTGTCTCATTTGGTTTGGCATCAATTTTAATTACACTACTTGGGAACTGTGCTTTTAACATAAATGTAGATGAAATAAAGATTAATAATACTACAAAAGTTTTCATTTTTTTCATTTTTAGTACTTTTAGTTTATAATAGCCTAATATTACTAAATATATGAATATGTTTTATTTAATTTTTATGAAAGTGTTGTTTTTATTGATGAAAAATATAAGAAGTGCCAGACCTGACCTGCATTCGTCCGCAGGACAATGTAGCGTCAATAAGATTATTAAAACCAGCACACTTACATTGCTATCTTTTTGCTTTAAATAAAGTTACAATAATTGCCAAAACGCTAATAATTATTAAAATCCATTCTTCGGGTTCTGGCGTTCCTGTTACTGTAAACGGGTTGTTAGGTTTTGTTAAACCTTCTTTTCCATCTTCAATTTCTCTATCAAACCTATCCTCATCTTCTTCTGCTTTTTTTAGTGCCTCTTTTTGTCTGTCGTTTACCAAAACAATCATTGATGAGTATTGTGTTACAATCTCATTATTAACTGCAATTCTGTGAATTTTATCAAGAAAACTTACAGTTACGCTGTCTGAATTCTGAATTAATATTGAAATTTCTTTTTTAGCAGCAATTTTCAGTAAATTATTATCGTTTTTGTTTGTTAATGTTGAATCGGAATTTGTGAAATCCCAAATTAAGTTATTATCAGCATCATATATTATATTATTGTTTTTTGTTGAAGCTTTAAATTTTATTTGTGAAATTAAATTTTGAGTATTACCCGAAATACTTCCGCCACTTTTTTCAATTGTTTCCAAAATTGCATCGTCGTAACTCTTTGGTAAATTATTATTTAGGTGAAGAAAATACAGGGGTTTTTCAAAGCTCAGACTTGTATAATTATTTGTTGCCGATTCGTAAGTCCCTGCATCAGTTATGTAAACTGTAGCATCGTATTTTTTTTCAAAATTGGTTTGTTTAAATTTTTTCAAAACTATATATTCACTTGTATTCCCAAAGAAAAGGTAGTTTTTAATATCGAAACTTTTTAAATTATGCTTTTTAAAACTGTTATTGTTTGAAAAATAAATATCTCCACTAAAATTTTTATTAAGTTCCGAAATTGCCGAAATTAAATCGTTTGCTGAATGACTCATGCTATAAGTTGGATCAATAATTATTGCAATATTTCCTTTGCTTTTATTTTCGCTCATATTTGCTTTAGTAATTTTAAATGGAAGGTTTTCTGTTGAATTTGCTTCTTCAATATTAAATTTTGTTGTAGCAACTATATTTTTAGGCAACCAATTTTTATCTTTATCAACTTCTTTTTCATTTATAAGGAACTTTGTGTTTTTATCAAAATATGCATTTCTTTTTTCTGTTAGCTGGGGTAGGGCGTACACTCCAGCTTTTTCAATACAAATATATTTAAGCCAAAGTTTAAAAACTGGAGGAGTATTGTCTTCTCTAAAACGATTTTTTGCTTCAATTGGAAATGCTCTAAGTCGGTACATTCCAGGGCCTGTTTGCTCAAGTAGCGAAGGGTCAACTCTTCTGCTTACTTCATTTTTATAAACTTGCTGTGCTGCACCTCGTGGCGAAACAGCAAACTCATATTTTTTGTGAGTTTTGTCATCGCTTAACCAAAGTCCCGTAATTACAGCACTTTCGGGTAAACTAAAATAATAAAATATCTCTTGCATAGAGTTTGTTTCATTTGTGTAATTTTCAAATATTTCAATTTCTGCAATACCATTTTTTTCGGTATAATTTATTTTTTGAATATCTACATGAACATTTTCATCGTTTATGTTTAACAATCCTGC
>JAOZLS010000402.1 GCA_029934705.1 Bacteroidales bacterium
GATGGAATGTTTATAAATTATTTATTAATCGGACAACGCTATTCAGGGATGCACACATTTTCAATTATAAATAATGAATTACAAATAACGAATATTGAAATAACCGACATTACAGGAAAACTTGTCCTGAGTAAAACGACGAAAGTTAATAACAATTCTCAATATTCAATTAACAAAAAAGGTATTTATTTTATAACTATAAAAACAGAAATTCAAATTTTCACAGAAAAAATAATAATTCAATAATCTAATTCAGTATTTTAAATAATAACAATAAAAAATTATAACTATGAAGAAATTAAATCTATTATTTATAGCTGTATTAATTACTCAAATTTTATCTGCTCAAATTGAATGGGACGATAATTTTGAAGTCATAAGCGAAGACGATGGACTAGAATCCATATATCAAAAAATAGTAATAGATGAAGACAATAATTTGCATGTAGTATGGCAAGATGGTGGAGGAAACAACTTAGTAAAATATATAACAAAACCTCAAAGCGGCGAATGGACAGTACCAATAACATTAAATAATGAAGAACGAAATTGCCATACTCCACATATTACTATCGGTCCAAACAATAATATTCATGTAATACACGGAAGGTGGGCTTATGAAAATGCACAAGACGAATTAGAATATACTTTTTTTAATGGAACTTCATGGAGTACACCAACAGTAATTGCACCTGGCGGAAATCAAAGTACAGGAGCTATTAAAACAATGATTTTTAATAGTAATAACAATCCAATTGCTATATGGGGAAGCGATAATAGAACTGGTATTAATGAAGTATATAAAATGAAATTTGATGGCGAGGAATGGGAAGAGCCACAAATTATTTCAGAACCAGCAGACAATAATGAAGCTAAAAGTCCAATATCAGTTAAAATAGATAACCAAAAGTATGCAATATTCTTTTTAGAAAGAAATAATAGCAATGTAAGAAAAATGAAATTCAAATTTTACGACATTCAACAAAATACTTGGTCGGAAATTTCTCAAGCTCCCGATTTCGCAGGCGAAATAGACAATGTTGCACAATACGATATACAATACTTCAATAATAAAATATATGTAGTAGTAAGTTACATTAACAATGTAGAACTTTGGGAATACGATATAAACGAAACTGATTGGAAAAACCTCGCAAACATAACACCAGGCTACACTTGTTGCGTAATTCCACGTTTAACAGTAGATAACTATGGTTTACTGCACGTGTTTTTTAATGACAACGAAGCAACAATAAAACATTATATGTATCAGCCATATAACGATCAATTTTCTGCCGTAGATGAGAAAATCCCTGTAAATAACCCATGGTATCCAGAAGCTATCTGCGATGCTCAAAACAATGTAAACATCGTATATTATGATAACGATTATGCTAATGAAAACGAAGAAGTTCATTATGTATTTGGAGAATATCTAAAACCTTATGAACCTGAAATAATACATCCTACCGAGAACCAAGAATATGTTGCAACAACTGGAACAATATTAGAATGGCAAAATGCAGGAGACGATGTTGTTTACGATTTATATTTTGGTAAAATAAACGAATTAGAACTAATTGAAACAGATTATAATCTTACAAATTATGAACTGACAGAAAACTTACAGGATGACCAAAATTATCAATGGAGAGTCGTTGCAAAACACGAATATGCTGCAACTTCAGGAATATTACATAATTTCTTTACTGGTGAACAAACATCAGTAAATAAAATAAATAATTCAGGAATACAAATTTACCCAAACCCCTCAAACGGAACTTTCTCTATAAACCAGCAAGCGCCTGCAAGACCTTGTTGTGTCATTATAACTGATATAACAGGAAAAACAATTCACAAATCAGAATTCGCAAGTCCTAATTCGCAATTCGTAATTAACAAGAAGGGGATATATTTTATTAAAATTGAAATAGGTAATAAAATATTTATTGAAAAAATAATAATTCAATAATCTAAGTTTTTAAATAAAGAAAACATGAAAAAAATATATTTAATATCAAATTTACTGTTTTTTGTTTTTACAATTTCTGCACAAAATTTTATTGAAATTACTACAAACCTCACCAATTTACAAGATGGAGAGCTAGTGTGGGCAGATTTTGACAACGATAATGATTTAGATATTATTATTACAGGAGCACAAACATCTGGTGGTGGTAATAAAACTACAGAAATTTACCAAAACAACGATGGCGTTTTTACAAACATTAACGCCGAGCTTATGGGAGTAAATGGAGCTTCTACAGACTGGGCAGACTACGACTTAGATGGCGATTTAGACCTTATTGTTGCGGGATACTCTGGAGACCTTGAGAGTATTACAAAAATCTATCAAAATAATGATGGAATATTTAATGATATAAATGCCGAATTACCAGGAGTAACAACTGCAACCGCAAGGTGGGGAGACTACGACAACGATGGAGACCCAGACATATTGCTATCTGGATTTTACTCCGAACAAGAATATGGTATTACAAGAATTTATAAAAACCAAAACGGCGTTTTTACTGATATTGAAGCTGGATTACTCGGAGTGCAATCTTCTGCTTGCAGATGGGGTGATTATGACAACGATGGCGATTTAGATATTTTGTTTACTGGTTCTCATTATCCGGGTGGCACATTAGCAACAAAAACTATTATTTATCAAAACAATAATGGAAATTTTACTGATATTGAAGCAGAACTTACAAATATTGCCGAAGGCGATATTCAATGGGCTGACTACGACCAAGACGGGGACTTAGATATTGCACTCGCAGGAACTGTTGTCGAAGATGGAAGTATTGATTACTCTGTTAATATTTACAGAAACGATGATGGTAATTTCATTGATATTCAAGCAAATATAGAACTTTTGTTTTACGGAGCTATTGCTTGGGCTGATTATGACAACGATGGAGATTTAGACTTATTAATATCTGGGTCTACAGAAAATTTTGGTGCAGAAACTTATATATACAACAACGATAACGGTATTTTTAATAACAGTAACCAAACATTTACTGCATTAGAATATTCAAATTTATCTTGTGCCGATTATAATAATGACAATAAATTAGATTTTATAATATCTGGTGAAAATCAAAATGTTGAAACAATATTATTCCAAAATCAAATTGTTACAGAAAACACTCTACCAAATGCACCTACAAATTTATCCATAATTCAAAATGAAAACTCGGTTACATTTACTTGGAATAAAGCTACCGACAACGAAACTCAACAAAACGGACTTTCATATAATATTTATATAGGAAACATTAGCCAACAAGGAAATATTATGTCGCCACTTGCAGATATAGAAACAGGATATAGAAGAATTGTTAAAAGAGGAAACACAAATTATAACAACTCTTGGACTATAAATAATTTGCAAGACGGAACATATTTTTGGAGTGTGCAAACAATTGATAATTCTTATGCAGGCTCAGAATTTGCCGAGGAACAAACTTTTACAATAAATACAACTAAAATTGAAAAATTGAAAAATCAAATATCAATTTATCCGAACCCCTCAAACGGAAGTTTTACAATTATAAATTGCGAATCACAAATTACAAATATTGAAATCATTGACCTCGCAGGAAAAAAAACTCAATACTCAGTAAATAATAATCAATATTCAATTAATAAAAAAGGTGTTTATTTTATAAAAATAAAAACTAAAAATCATTTTTTTATACGAAAAATAATAATTCAATAATTAAACAATGACTTGCTTGATTAAAAAAAAAAAATA
>JAOZLS010000403.1 GCA_029934705.1 Bacteroidales bacterium
TTGAAATAATTGTTAGAGATAATGGTATTCCTAATCTTTTTCATAATTTTATAGTTAGAATTTTAGTTGAAGAACCTATAAATACTACTATGGAAATTGCCAATTTACTAACACCAAATGACGATGGGTTTAATGATTTTTGGATAATAAATGGAGCTCCAGATGTTACTCAAAATTTTGAAACATTTATTTTTAATAACGCAGGAAAAATAGTTTTTCAATCACAATCATATTATAATAATTGGAATGGATCTTCAAATGGGAAAAGACTTCCGCCAGGAGTATATTACTATTTATTACGTTCCGAAACCGAAGAAATAACAGGAATAATTACACTTCTTCGATAAAAAAAACTATAGATAAATACAGAATTAAAATTATGATTAAGAACATTTTAACAACTATAACATTACTTGTAATATTTATTACACCTATGTTTTCTCAAATATATGGAATAAATAATTTCAATACTCATAACATGTTTTACTATAATCCAGCCCACACAGGCGACCAAGGTGGCTTTGCTGGTTTTATGAGTTACCGAAATCATTTAAGCTCAATATCCGATGCTCCAAAATCAATATATTTTGGAATTCATAGTCCAATATCGAAAAAAATGAGTTTAGGCGGATTGTTTTCTGCTCAATCAAAAGGACTACTTGAGCAGGCAAGCATAAGGTTGGACTATTCCTACCGAACACAAATTTCAAAACATCAAACATTGGCTTTTGGTATAAATTTTGGAAATTACAGAACAAATATTAACACCGATAATGTAGTTGCATTTGATTACGACGACCCTATTTTATATTCAGAATATAACATGCAAAACCTGTTTTATGCAGGAGCTGGAATTAGTTACAAACTCAAAAAATTAGAGTTAGACCTTGTAATACCTTTGTTATATAGAACAAATTCTGATACGATTTCAAGATATATGTCGCATTTAGCTTATAATTTTAAACTAAGCAAAACTATCAATATTAAACCTTCAATTTCTGCTAGTTATCAAACAAATTATGGTACTACTGGTGAGGCAAATATTATGTTTGATTATAAAAAACAATTTTGGGTACAAGCAACTTATAAAAAGAATAATAGTAAAGTTATTTCTGCCGGAGTTTTTGTTGGTAAACTGGGAATAGCCTATGCTTATGAAACAAATTACGGAACCCTCTCCTACTTAGGAGGTCCATCGCACGAAGTTATGCTTACTTATGGATTTAATAAAATTAAAGAAATAATAAAAGACACTTTGGTATTAGACACCATAGCAGATCCAAATTTTACACGTACAGTTGAAGACAAAACTTACGAGGAGTATGTGCTATCGAATAATTATGGATTTTACAATACTATTCTTGGATTAACAGACTCTTTACGTGTTAAAAAAACAAATGCTCAGCCAGAAATTGCTGTTGTTGACTCAATAAAACAAAATCCTGTTCAGGAATTAACAAAAAATGAATATGACATTTTAAAAAAAGGTGTTCATTTTGAAAAAAATTCAGCAATGCTAACCGAAAATTCCAGATTTTATCTTGATTCGGTAGCAGACTTAATGAAAAACAATAAAAAAATCAGGCTTTTAGTTACAGGCTATACTTGCGATTTAGGTTCAGAAATAATAAATGAAAAATACTCTAAAATGCGAGCCGAAGTTGTAAAATACTACTTAAAATCCCAAGGAATTGAAGACAACAGAATTACTACTGACGGAAAATCTGATGCTCAGCCAATTGTTCCAAACACATCGGAACAAAACAGAGAAACAAACAGGCGGGTAGATTTTGCAATATTACGAGATTAATAACCAATTATGAAATTAACTCTAAAATCAATTATTTTCAAGCCAATACAACATTGAATTCTATATATATTACCAAAATTAAAAAACACAAAAAAAGCTGTACTCTAAATAATTTAGGAGTACAGCTTTAAATTTTTGCAGTAATTAAACATGTCCCGATTGTTTCGGGAAACAATTTCTACTTTTCTACTTCTAGTTTTAATTTTTCGGCATCTTTAGCCTTTATTACTTTACCATAAATAATAAGTCCAATGGCTGCTGCAAGAGAAATTGCAACAAAATAATACCAAATATAATGTGCATTTGCAGATGCTTCAAGCCAAGCTTCATGGTCATTTGCAAATTCTGGAAGTTTTGGGTCTGGGCAATATCTATCAAGTAAGAAACCTGACATTGTAAAACCAATTACCGACGAAACAAAAGAATGTAAATGACTAAAACCTAGATATAAGCCTTCTTCACCTTTAGGCGATTGTAAAGAGAAAAACTCCAAAAAGCGTGGCGAAATAAATGATTCAGCGAGAGCTTGAAAAATAATTCCTATTATCATCATAAAAGCAACGGGGTGCATTTGCATAAAACCTAAATCAATATCTGCTGAAAGCCAATTACCAGATGCCATTGCTAAGGCTGAAATTGGCATAATAAACATACCTATTGTCATTGAAAAAAGAGGTGTTTTATGTCGTAATATTTGTGTAATCCATGCTACTGTAAGAACAACAACTAGCGGATTAACATTGGCATACCACGATGGAGAAGCTCCTTCACCTGCCATTCGTAAAACATATTTAGGCATTGTTGCGTAAAGTTGATGCTGAACAATCCAAAAGCCTGATACAATAAGTATTAAAGCGACTAAACGTCCGTTAGTTAACACTTTTATTAATGCATCCCAAATTTCTTTAAAGCTTTTACCTTCACCTTGATGTTGTGCACTTTTAAAAAACAGATAAATAAGAATAAAAGCTAATAGTGTCATGCCAGCCGAAAAGTAATTAAGGTTTATTAAACCTATATTACCCATTTCTTCACGTAAAGGCTTTACAATAGTTTTACCCGAAAAAGCACCAATATTTACCATCATATAAAACACAGAAAAACCTCTAGCTCTATTTGCTTCAGTTGTTTCTTTTGCAATTGTTGCAGATATAACCGATTTAATAAACGACCCCCCAACCATAATAAAAAGAAGTACTGGAACAAGGTAATATCGCATACTAGATTCTCTTAATCCTTTATAAATAATGTCTGGTTGCTCTTTACCATCAATAACAGTTTTTTGCAAATACTCTACAAGCCCTTGCCCTTCGAGTAAAGTTGGAAAAATAGCCAAACCTGCATAACCAACTGTAAGTAAGCCAAATGCTAGTAACAATGAATTTTTAAAGCCAATTTTATCGGCATAAGCTCCACTAAATGTGGGTAAAAAGTATAATCCAGCAGAAAAAAGTCCTGCAATAATTCCTGCTTCAATATCGCCAAATCCTATTATTCTTGATAAATAAAGTGTAATAACTATAAAAACGCCATAATATGCAGCTCGCTCAAGTAATTCAACCGAGTTTGCTATCCAAAAGGCTTTTGAAAATTTATCCTTTACTGTTTTTGTCATTTTAAAGATTTATGTTAAAAAACACATAAGTAATAATTTAGGTATTATAAAACAAAAAAACATTTGTTTAAAGTGCTAAATAAGTAAATAAACACAAATGAAAATTGACAGAAAAGACTATTGCATAACAACTTATATCATATCAATATTTTTGCATTTATTTTAAATATTTATTTATTTTTAACTAAAATAATATTTTTTTTCAAAATTTCAATTTGAAAAGTTGTAAAAATGCTTTTAAATATTTAATTTTAAGCTATTGCAATTTTTAGAATAAAAATATGAGTCCACTCCGAAAAGTCATTATACCCCTAAATCTGAAGGGGACTTTGAG
>JAOZLS010000090.1 GCA_029934705.1 Bacteroidales bacterium
ACTATTCTTGGTCTTTTAAATATTTATCTAGCCAACCTTTAAATACACGTTGCCATAAAATTCCATTTTGTGGACTTAGCACCCAATGGTTTTCTTCTGGGAAGTATAAAAATCGTGCAGGTACGCCTCTTAATATTGCTGCATTAAAAGCACTCATTCCTTGAGTTGATGCAATTCTATAATCTTTTTCGCCATGAATTACTAGTATTGGAGTATCCCATTTATCAACAAATTTATGAGGTGAGTTTGCATAACTTCGCTGAGCAATTTTATTTGTTTTATCCCAAAAAGGTCCGCCTAAATCCCAGTTTGCAAACCACATTTCTTCTGTTTCAAGGTATTGTGCTTCAAAATTAAACATTCCGTCGTGTGCAATAAATGCTTTAAATCTTTTATTATGATTTCCTGCTAACCAATATACAGAAAAACCACCGTAGCTTGCTCCAATTGCTCCCAATTTAGTTTCGTCAACAAAAGGTTCTTTTTTTACAGCATCAATTGCCGAAAGATAATCTTTCATATTTTGTCCGCCATAGTCGCCACTAATTTGTTCGTTCCATGCTTGTCCAAAACTAGGGAGTCCTCTACGGTTAGGTGCAACAACAATATAACCATTGGCAGCCATCATTTGAAAATTCCATCTGAAAGAAAAAAACTGACTAACCGACGATTGTGGTCCACCTTGGCAATATAATAATGCTGGATATTTTTTATTTGGGTCGAAATGAGGAGGATAAATTACCCAAACCAACATATCTTTATTATCGGTAGTTTTTATCCACCGTTCTTCAACTTTTGCTAGGCTTAACTTGTCAAGTACATCTTTATTTACAAAACTTAATTGTGTTTGCTCTCCATTTTCAGCATTAATCGAAAATATTTCGGTAGGCATTGACATTGATTGCTTTGTTGCAATAAGCTTGTTACCTACAACTGCTACAGAACGGTAATTATGAGTTCCTTCTGTTACAGCTTTTATCTCTTTTGTTTCTACTAAAGCTTTATACACTTGATAACAAGCATGATAATCGCTAATAAAATATAAAGTTGAATTGTCAGACCAAGTAAGTCCGTGAGCATTTTGGTCAAAATCTATGGTAATGTCTTGTTTCTCACCAGTTTCAATATTACAAACAAAAATTCGGTTTTTATCCGACTCGTAACCATCACGTTCCATGCTCGACCAAGCAATTTTTTTCCCGTCTGGAGAATATATAGGGGCTTTATCATAACCATTCATTCCAACAGTTAGGTTTTCGGTAACTTTAGAACCTAGGTTGTAAATGTATATGTCTGAGTTAGTTGAAAGAGTATATTCTTTGCCTTTTTTCTTAACACAGGTGTAAGCAAGACTTTTACTGTCGGGGCTCCAATTTATTTCTTCAATTCCACCAAAAGGTTTTAGAGGAGAATCAAATTCATCGCCTTCCATTATATCAATAGAGTTTGAAATTTTAGTTCCGTTATAATCTGCGATAAAAATATGGCTATATGAATCTGTCCACGTATCCCAATGGCGATACATTAAATCGTCGATAATTCTTGCATTCGCTTTTGGTAAATCGGGGTAAACATCAACAACTTGTTCTACTAAATTTACCTCTTTAGTATAAAATATTTGCTTTTGGTTTGGTGCATATTTAAAGCCTGTTATACCACCTTCAATATCAGAAACTTGTACTCTTTCTGTTCCATCGGCTTTCATTTCCCATAGTTGCATTGTTCCGCTTTCAGCAGAAAGAAAACCTATTTTACTACCATCGGGAGTCCACATTGCGTTGTACTCACCAGATGCAGTGTGCGTAATTTTTGTCATTTCGCCACCTTTGCTAGGCATTGTATAAAGTTCTCGGTTTCCTTTGTTTTGCTCTATGTTATAATAAGAAATTCCAAAAAGAATTGTTTCACCATTTGGTGATACTTCTACTCCACCAAGTCTGCCTAAAGCCCACAATACTTCGGGTGTCATTAAGTCGCTTGTAAGTTCTAAATTAGGTTTCCCAATTATTTCTACAAGTTCGTCTTGCTTTTCTTCATCCATTTTAGGTTCGTTTGAACATGATGCAGCAAATATTGAAACTACTGCAAATAAATAAGTTAACTTACGTATCATAATAAATAAATTTGATTTAAAAATATTGTTAAAAGTAGAAAAATGATGCCTACAAACAAAACTTTATTCTACAATTATCTATAAAATAGGGGTGCGACTATCTTTATTAAGATTTCATAGTAATAATTAACTTATATGCAGTTTATTAAAAAATCGCACCCCGACTATTACTGCAACATTAATCTTCATATTCTTCTTCAAAATATTCAAAACCGTCAATTATATCTAGGTATGCTCCATCAAAACCTGCATCTATAATTTTCTTTAGGTAGGAATCGTTATTGCCAAAAATAACATCTTTCCATTCTAAATCCCAGTATCTTACTTTATAATTACCAGCCCATTCTGGGTTTTCTGGCTCAAGCCAATCTGGTTGGTTTTTATCCCAGTCTGTTTGCCAATAATAGCGATAATCTTCGGCTTCGCCAATGCTCATATAGCAAACAACTAAACGCTGTGCTCCATTTTGTTTTACTTTTAATTGCTGAATTTCAGTATTAGTGAATTCTGTTTCATTATGAAATAAATCAATAATTATTAAATCGTAATTAGTTGCTGAAACTGCATTTATTAACTCTTGTTTGGTTGAATAATTTTCGCCATTTATTAAATATAAAAAGTTTTTAGTTTGCGATATTTCTGTAATATTATTTGAATTTTCATTATAAATTTGTGTAGGATAGTCTGCAATAACTCGTAAATTTCTGTCGGGTGCAGCATAAGAAATAAACTGGTTTTGATTATTTATTTGATATGAATTGTCCATTTTACTGTGGGTAGAGCAATAATCAGTTGCTAAAACTTCAACTCCGTACTGTTCGCATAATAAGCACAAACTTAGTAAAAATTCTTTGTCTTCATCGGGAGTTATTTCATCATCTTTATAAAATCCGTAAAACATACTTTCACGACCTGTTGCATCTATGGCTTGTAAATACTCTGTTTGTGGTGTTCCATCTCCTTCTCCATTATCTGTTATTAATCCTTGTCCGTTTTGCGGAATTATTATAAAGTCGTTATCAATATTTTTAGCATAAGTTCCTAATTCAATAACAAAATCGCGCATTTCTTGCCTAAAATCTATTCCTTCGGGAAGGGGTGTGTCATTTCTGTTACAAGAATTTAAAATAAATAAGAAGAAAATTGTAATTGGGATAATTAATTTTAGTTTCATAGTAGTAATATTTATAATTGTTAGTAAAATATTAATATGTCCAATAATTTCTTGAAATTGTAATTAGATAAAGCATTTTAAGTGTATTTCCAAAATAATCGTTTTCATTAATGTTTTGCGATAACATTTCATTATAAATATTATTAAACCATAACTGATTGTCGGATAACATTGCTGAAACAGTGAATGCTCCTTGAAAACATATATCGTTGTAATTGCCTATTGTTGTGCCATCGAGTAAATATCCTGCATGAATATTTGCTGCATTATTGCCTGTTTCGGAAATAAGCCAATTATTAATTTTATAGATAGCATTTTTTGCTCTTATATCTCCATAAAGTAAATAATCGGTTGTTAATCGCCATGGAACTCTGCACGAATTATAATAAAAATTACCATCATAATCTCCTTCAAGAAAATTCGCATTTGCAGGGCTTGCCTGTGTGTTTGTATTAATTATAAAATCAGGAATTAATCCAGTTTGGGAGCTGAAATTTGTTTGCATGTTTTCAATTAAACTGTAGCATGTGTCAATAATATTTGTCCAATTATTGTCTGTACTAACAAGCTCAAAAGCTCTGAAATGGTCTATTATAAAATCCGATGGACGAGTGCTGTAATAATAGTCTGGCTCATCAATATTAGACCAGTCGCCAAGTTTAATTGTCCAAGTTTCGTGATTTATTTCATCTTGCATAATTGCATTTATAAGAGTTTTTGCTTCTGCCAAGTAATTTATTTCTCCAGTGCTACCCCATTGTTTGTGGGCGAGTAGGAGGGAGTATGCTATATCAATATCACCATCGGATGCAGAGTCGTCGCCACCATCAGGATTTGTTTCGCAGCCATCAATTTGTTGCCATGCCATTAAATTTGGGTTTATTGAGCTGGGGTGAGCTTTAAAAAAGTTAAACAAACCGTCAAAATAGGTTTTAGCATTATCATCGTAGCCAGCCATAATGCAAGTTATCATCATTCCGTAGCCCATGCCTTCCGAAACAGTAATTATGTTAGCATCATCAAAATATACGTAGTATTGCTCTTCTATACAACCATTTTTCAAGTATTTATTTTTCCATTTATCATAAAAAGTCATAACATGCTCATCTATTACTTCTTGCGAGTAGCCATCGGGCATAATGTAAGTTCCTACATATTCGGTGTGCTGTGGAAAAGGAAGGTTTGGAGTTGGAATTATTTCAACTGGCTCTTTACATGATATAATTGTTGTAAATAATATGTATAAGAAAATAAAATATGAATTTTTCATAGTTATACTTTACTAAGTTCGTTGTGTTGATAAATAAAAAATTAAATTGTTTAAGTAATAATTTTTAAAGTATTTATATATTAGAAGTAAGTAACTAGAAAAAACAGTTGATTATTTGATTTTCTGCAATTAATATTTCTAAATACTAATATCTAACTACTAAATACTTTTACTAAACTAATGCTTATTCTCGTTGTAACACCTTGGTTATAACCTGCTTTAAACTTTGTGAGGTAAAGGTTGTTATACTCCTTTTAAATCAAAGTTTTCGCTTTCAATCATTGTTACCCATTTGCCCATTTTTTTCTGAATTACTCTAAAATGATGTTTATCGTCTGGCGTAATTAATGAAATTGCTTTACCAGGTGACTCTGCACGTCCTGTTCGTCCTATGCGGTGAACGTAATCTTTGGGCGAACGTGGTAGTTCATAATTAATTACATAAGGTAAAAATTCTATGTCTATTCCTCTCGATATTAAGTCGGTTGCAACTAATACTCTGAGTTTTCCATGTTTAAATTTTGTTAGCAAATCAGTTCTTACTCCTTGGCTTTTTTTACTGTGTATTGGCCATGCCTCTATACCGTTTGCTCTTAATTTATTTGCTACATTATCGGCTCTTTTTATCGAAGAAGTAAATACTAATACCTGCTTAAGATTTTTGCTTTTAATTATATAGCGAAGCAAAGGACCTTTTCTTTCTTCGGTAACAAAATAAGCAGTTTGATTAATTAAATCTAGTGTGTCTTTTTCTTCTTCTAACTTAATAATTAGCGGATTATGTAGTAAAACCTGATTTATTTGTTCTAAATCGCTACTAAGAGTTGCCGAAAAAAGTAAATTTTGACGTTTTTTAGGAAGAAGCCCAAAAATGCGATTCATTTCGTCTTTAAAACCGAGGTTTAGCATTTTGTCAGCTTCATCCAAAACAAGGGTTTCAATATTTGATAAATGAACGGCATTTGAATCGACCAATTCTAATAATCGACCAGGAGTTGCAACTAATATTTGTACACCTTGTAGGGCAATCATTTGTGGGTTTATTGAAACACCGCCATAAACAGCTAATGTTTTAATTGGTACTGTAAGTTTAGACGAGAATTGAGTAAATACTTCACTTACTTGTATTGCAAGCTCACGTGTTGGTACTAGTATTAGGGCTTTTACATGTCTGTTTTTTGTTTGTCCTTTTATATTTGTTAATAAAGGCAAAACATAAGCTGCCGTTTTTCCCGATCCTGTTTTTGCAATTCCTAAAACGTCTTTTTTTTCTAAAATTGCAGGTATTGCTTCTTTTTGAATAGGGTAGGCTTGTTTAAAATCCAAGTTGTTTAATGCGTTTATTAAATTTGAAGGTAATCCTAAAGAGTTAAAAGACATAAGTGTTTTTTTTTAGCTGTGTTTGTATAGAACCGTAAAGGTAAAGAAATTAATTTAATTATGGCAGAAACAGTCCGGCTGGTTGTTTTTGACTGTATGCATCTCTTTCGTTGGTGCAAGCAAAAAGCTTGTGTCCTTTAAGAGTTTCTATTTTACTGCTCATAATATAAATGTATCTTTTTTTTCTTTTCTAAAGCATAAATAATGTTCAACTATTATTAATATAAAAATTTAAGAATGTTAGTGTAAGCTACCATCCCAACAAATAGGCGAAAATTAGCGGAACAACAATTGTTGCATCAGATTCTATTACAAATGTTGGAGTGTTGGCATCAAGTTTTCCCCAAGTAATTTTTTCATTAGGTATTGCTCCCGAATATGAGCCATAACTTGTTGTTGAATCGGAAATTTGACAAAAATAGCTCCAAAATGGAGTTTGCTCTAATTCCATATCCTGATAAAGCATTGGCACAACACAAATAGGGAAATCACCAGCTATTCCACCACCAATTTGAAAAAAACCAACCATGCAATCTTTAGTGTTTTCGGTGTACCAATTTGCCAAATAAGTCATATACTCAATACCCGATTTCATTGTCGAAGGTTTTAATTTGCCTTTCATACAATAGGATGCAAAAATATTTCCCATTGTAGAATCTTCCCAGCCAGGAACAATAATTGGCAAATTATTTTCGGCAGCAGCTAGCATCCAACTATTTTTAGGATCTATTTCATAATATTCTTCTAAAACGCCAGATTTTAGCAGTTTATACATAAATTCATGAGGAAAATATCTTTCTCCTGCATCTTCGGCATCTTTCCAAATTTTAAAAATATGTTTTTCAATACGTCTAAAAGCCTCTTCTTCGGGTATGCAAGTGTCAGTTACTCTGTTAAGTCCTTTTTCTAAAAGTTCAGACTCATCTTGTGGCGATAAATCTCTGTAATTGGGGAGTCTTTTATAATGCTTATGAGCTACAAGGTTCATTATATCTTCTTCTAAATTTGCTCCAGTGCTGGTAATTATTTGTACTTTATTTTTTCTAATAATTTCAGCAAGCGAAATTCCTAATTCGGCAGTACTCATTGCTCCTGCCATAGTAATCATCATTTTGTTGCCTTTTTCTAGCTGATTTTCGTACTCAACGGCAGCGTCAACTAATGCTGCGGAGTTAAAATGTTTGTAATTATCAAAAATGAATTTACTTACAGGTCCTTTATTTTTCATTGTATTCAAATTTATATGATAAAAGTTTATAATAGAGTTTTGCAGCCAAAAAGTTTGGTGCTTTAAGTTTTGGTATTGGTGCTAGTTCAACAATATCAAAGCCCAATACATTTTTATTCTGAAATACTTTTTTTAAGTAATTTATTGTTTCATTCCAAAGCATTCCTCCAGGTTCTGGTGTTCCTGTCGAAGGCATTATTGATGGGTCAAAAACATCTAAATCAATCGTAATATATACATTTTCGGTCATTAATTCAATAGATTTTTCTACCCAATTATTGTTATTGTACATTTCTTCAGCAAAAAAACATTTTTCGTAATTCATATATTGTTTTTCGCAAATATCCATACTTCTAATTCCTACTTGTATTAAATTTGTGTGCATCGACGCATCGTGCAAGGCACACGCATGATTGTATGACGAACCTAAATAACTTTTTCTTAAATCGGCATGTGCATCTAATTGTAAAACTGTAATGTTGGAATATTTTTCGTAAAAAGCTTTTATTATTCCTATGCTAATCGAGTGTTCGCCTCCAAAAAAAGTTAAAAATTTATTTTTAGTTAGAAGCTCTTTTGTGCTTTTGTAAACTTTTTTAAATACCTTTTCAGAAGATTCTTTTTCAGTTATTTCTGGTATTATACATATTCCTTTTTTTATAATTTCGCTGCCTGTTTCAATATCATAAAGTTCCATGTTTTTGGTTGCATCTAAAAAAGCATTAAACCCGTTATCGGCTCCTTTTCCCCAAGTACTTGTTCCGTCGTAAGGTATTGATTGCAATAATATTGCAGAATTTTTATAGTCTGAATATATATTCTCTTCTCCGCCAAATTTTCTCATTAAATTATTTTTTATAGCCTAATATTTTAAACATTTCATCAGCCGATTGTTCTTCACGATATACAAAATCGATGAAGTTTCCTTTTTCGTCTCTGTCAATAATCACATGCTTTGGCGAAGGAATAAGGCAGTGTTTTATTCCGCCATAACCACTTATTGCATCTTGGTATGCTCCTGTATGAAAAAATCCTAGATAAAGTGGCTCTTTTTCATCATCGGAATATTTTGGAAGTACTATTTCTTGATTCAAGTCTTCAGAATTATAATAATCAGAATGATCGCAACTTATACCGCCAATATTTACATGCTGATATGTATTTCCCCATTTATTTATAGGTAACAAAATAAATTTTTCGTGCATCGACCAAGCATCAGGAATTGTATTCATAAGACTATTATCAATAATATACCAATTTTCGGTGTCATTTTGCTGCTTTTGTTCTAGTACTTTAAAAATAATTGCACTACTTTCGCCCACTGTATATCGTCCAAACTCGGTGTAAATATCAGGTTCCGAAACATTCTCTTTTTCGCAAGCTTCCTTAATATTTTTCACAATTTCATTAATCATATATTCGTAGTTATACTCAAAACCTAAATGATTTCTAATAGGAAAACCACCGCCTAAATTAAATGAATCTAAATTTTTACATTGTTTTTTTAAGTCGATATACATCTTTAATGCTTTTGAAAACTCGCCCCAATAGTAAAGACTATCTTTTATGCCTGAATCAACAAAAAAATGCAACATTTTAAGCTCAAATAAATCATTGTTTTTAATATTTGTATCATAAAAATCTAGCATTTTATTTGGTCTAATTCCTAACCTCGAAGTATAATAAGGTGACTGAGCTTCTTCATTAATAGCCATTCTAAGACCAATTTTAATTTTAGCTTTCCCTTTTGCTAAAACTTTAAGCCTTTCTATTTCTCTAATACTATCAAGTATTATTATTGAATTTGAAAAACCTTTTTCCTGTAACGAAATTATTTTATTGAGATAATCATCGGTTTTATATCCATTGTGAATAATAATTCGTGATTTATCAATTTTATTTTCGGCATAAAGCTTTAAAATTAAATCTATATCGAAAGAAGAAGATGTTTCTAAATTTACATTATGATTTAAAGCCTCACTTATAACATGGTAAAAGTGATTACATTTTGTACAGTAGCAAAATTTATATTTACCCCTATAAGCATTGTTTTTGATAGCCCTATTAAAAAGGTTTCGTGCTTTTTTTATTTGTTCTCCAATTTTAGGAAGATAAATAAGCTTGAATGGTGTTTCGTATTTATCTATTAAATATTTTAACGACATACCCTGAAATGTTAGGTATTCATTGCGTAAATCAAAACCTTCCTGTGGGAAATAAAAGCTTTGTTCTATTAAATCGAAATATTTGTTCTTCATTATTTTGCTAAATTTTATCTTTCACAAAATTACAAACATTTTCTTTTATTAATTCTTAATTTAGAAAGAAAATATAAAACAAATATAGGCTTACACAAAAAAAGAACGACAATTTAGTCGTTCTTTCGTTTATTCTGTATCATCCGTTTCTTTTTCATCCTCATAAGTTGGGGGCAATACTCCCGAATCTATATAGTCGATTATATCGTCTAATGTATCGGCAAATTTATCAAAGTCTTCTTTGTATAAAAATATTTTATGCTTCTCAACTTTAAATGTTCCATCTTCGTTGTATCGTCTTTTTCGTTCAGTAATAGTAATATAGCGTTCACCTTTTCGAGTTTCTTTAACATCAAAATAATAAGTCCTTTTACCTGCTTTTACCGATTTAGTAAAAACATTTTCTTTAAACTTTTGAGAATCATCATTTTTGAAATCGTCCATTATTATACTTTTAAAAATTACTAATACGTTAATACCCCACAAAAATATATAAAAAACCGGAATAATAAATTTTTAAGCTTACTTTTTTAACTTGAAATAAAACATTATTAGAGTTTTATAGCTTTTTTGTTTTTTTGTTAGGTTTAACAGTAGATTTTTATTTATTTTGACCTTTTATTTTATCTCTTTATCTTTTAAATTATTAATTTGAATTATTCTCACAAATATAAAGTGTTTTTTGGCATTTTAGCTATAACTATTTTCAGCAACTTGAATTTATTTGCACAAAAGAACTTCTTTATATCTGCAAATTGTCAATATGGTGTGCTTTTACCTCATCATCATTCTTTCTATTATTTTATTAATGGTAAAATTACAGCTTTTGAACTACAGGCAGGTATTCATACTTTTGGCGAAAAAAACTGGCACAGCCAATATAATTATCCCGACTTAGGTGTAGGCTTATTTTATAGCAGTTTGAATAATAACCAAACGTTGGGTAACGTTACAGCTCTGTATTATTTTATAAATGGAAAAATTTTTAATCTTAAAAAAATAGGATTAAATTATGATGTGGGATTAGGAATTGCTAGAAGTTCAGCTCCTTTTGATATCAATACTAACTTGTATAATATAGCCATTGGTTCTAAACACAATGCTTTTATTAGACTTGGTACCGGGGTTTATTATAATATTTCTGAAAAACTTAAATTTAAAACAGGAATTAAATTTAGTCATTATTCAAATGGTGCATTCGAAACGCCAAATAAAGGAATAAATATTTTTACTATAAATGCAAGTATCACATATTCATTTAATAGTAATAATCCTGAAAAAATAATTGTTGCTCCTAGAAATATTCAAAAACATCACTTTTACACAACCTATTCAGCAGGTGTACATGAAGTAGCACAGCCAAATGGCAATAAATATTTTGTGTCTTCGCTAGCTTTAGATTATGTTTACAAACCTAAAAATAAGAGTGGTTTTGGAATAGGAGGCGATATTATTTACGATTCTGCTAATAAAATAATTAAGCAAACCGAGCTACAATCACAAGTTAGTAAAGTTTTTTATGGCGATATACATGCAGGATATTATTTGTTTTTCGGAAAAACATTAGTCGGATTACAAGTTGGACCTTACGTTGTTAGACCATCAGTGGGTATAGGAGTTTTTTCTCGGTTAGTATTCAAATACAATATAACACGCAATGTTTTTGTAAATTTATCATTAAAAACATATTTTTCTAATGCCGATTTTATCGAATTTGGTGTAGGATACAAGTTTTATAAATAAAAAAAGAGATGATTGAAATAACAGATATAAAAAAGAAATTTGGAACTCTTGAAGTACTAAAAGGGATAAGTTTAGATGTAAATAAAGGTGAAATAATTTCATTAGTAGGACCTAGTGGAGCTGGAAAAACCACCTTTTTACAAATTATAGGAACATTATTAAATTCCGACTCGGGAACAGTAAAAATTAATGGTACAGATTTAAGCAAGCTAAGTTCCAATAAACTCGCCGAATTTAGAAATAATAATATTGGATTTGTATTTCAATTTCATCATTTATTACCAGAATTTACAGCACTTGAAAATGTTTGTATTCCTGCATATATTGCAAAGCGAAATAAAAGCGAAGTTATTTCTGAAGCCGAAAAACTATTAGGTATTTTAAATTTATTACACCGAAAAGACCATAAACCAAACGAACTTTCGGGTGGCGAACAGCAACGAGTTGCAGTTGCTAGAGCATTAATAAATAACCCTTCGGTAATTTTAGCCGACGAGCCATCAGGCAATCTCGACATGCAAAATAAAAAAGATTTACATGAATTATTTTTAACTCTACGAGAAAAATTTAATCAAACATTTATAATTGTAACACACAACAACGAATTAGCCCAAATGTCCGACAGAATAATTAAAATTGAAGACGGAATTGTAGGTAATGTTGGTCTAAGCTTAACGTGAAACCGCCTTCGACTCCGTTCAGGCTACGGTTTTATTGCATTGTAATTCCAATGTTTTCCAGAGAAAAATTT
>JAOZLS010000404.1 GCA_029934705.1 Bacteroidales bacterium
TATAAAACCAGAGAGTAATAAATCATCTATGGTTCTATCGTAAGTACCTCCTGCTTTTATTTTGCTTTGCTTTATAATCTCTTTTCTAGTAAGTCCCGAGTTGTTTCTTGCTAACACTTTAACAATAGCTTCATGCCTCTCAGCATTTCTAAACAATGCTTTATACAAATTATCGTATTCATTTTTCAAAACTCCTTCGCCAGAAAAACAGATTCGTTCTATTGCAATTGCCGAACTTTCGCCTCTTCTTATTTGTTCTAAATAAAAAGGAACTCCTCCAAAAGTCATATAAAGTTTTGAAATTTCTTGATTACTTAATTTGATATTTAAACTTAACAAAAACGTTTTTGTTTCGGATAATGTAAAGGGCTTTAAGTTTATTAAATTGGTTAGTCTATTGTGTAATCCTCCTTTATTATTTATTATATTTTTTGTTAGCCATGAGCTTGCCGAACCACAAACTACTAGAATAAAATGTTTTTCTTTAGATAAATAATCGTTCCAAAAATGTGCTAAAAATTGAAGAAATTTTGACTTTTGAGTTGTAATCCATGGTAATTCATCTATAAAAATAACCTTTTTTGTTCTTTTATCTAATGACAATAGATATGTTTTAAGTTGCAAAAATGCTTCTTGCCAATTATTAAAGGAATGTAATATTGGCATTTTTGAATATTCGGCTAATTTTATTGTAAAATTATTTAGTTGTTCGTCGATATTTGCATTTTGTATTCCTGTTATTCTAAAACACATATTTTTCTTAAAAAAATTGTCTATTAGGTATGTTTTACCTACTCTTCGTCGCCCTGTAACTGCTAAAAATGTGGAGCTGTCTTTTTTAAGTATATTTTCTAAACTTTTTATCTCTGCTATTCGTCCTACCATAAATTACTTTTTTACACAACAAATATAACATTTATAATTGGATTTATCTATATTATTTAACTAGATAAATCCAACTTTAACTTTTTATACTTGGATTTATCTATATTTTTCAACCACATAAATCTAACTTTAACTTTCTATACTTGGACTTATCTATATTTCTAAACTACATAAGTCCACGTTTATAAATAAGTCATGTTAATATTTGAGTAGATTCTACTATTATCACCTAAACTCGACTAGTAAATTCTTATAGAACTATCATCTAAAAATTTTGGAGTTGCTTTTGATTTTGGCTTTTTCCCGTATAAAAAATCATCTCCTAGCAATGCTATATTTCTAAATGTATTATTCTTCTTAATTCCTATTCTTACAATATTATGCAGAAAATTATTTGGGTGTGAATAAGGACAAACTTAAATACATTTTCCGCAATCGGTTCCTGTTTTTGTCCAATATGTAAAGCATGATTCTTGATTTATTTGCCAACGCAATACGTCATTTATTTTAGTCCTATCGGTAAACGAAATTGCTTGAGCAGGGCATGTTGTTGCACACTTTTTACATTTAATGCAAAAATCTATTACGGAGTTTTTGTCTTCTTTTTTACTCGGAATTAACTCCAGCGATGTGGTTACAACAGCAATTCTAACACGAGGGCCTAAGTTTGGAGTCATTAAAAGTCCCATTCGCCCTATTTCGCCTAATCCTGCATCTTTGGCTACTAAAGGGCAAACAACATCATAATTACCGTCAATATGTGCTTTGGCAGAATATCCTAAATTACGAATAAAAGCTGCTAGCTGAACGGCTAATTTTCCTACTTCTAAATACTGCATTGCCGATTCACTTATTGTTGGAGCATTTGGTGCTGTATCAAGCATTTCTTTTGACATTTCAACTGTAAAAGCTATTGCATATTTATGATTATTTTTTACTGGCTCTCCATATTTCTCGCCTCTACCATGAGTACTATATAAATGATATTTTTCAAGTGTTGTTTACCACATGATTTTGCTCCTGCAAATAATGTATGATTAATTATAAATTCACTAGCTTTTTGTGGAAAAACTTCTACTTTATTATCTGATATTTGCCCGTCAACTCTATTTTTAAAACTTTCAACCGAAAAAAAACTTGCGTCTGCCATTGCAAACATAAATGGATTATATTTTGATGCTTTTTTTGATAATAATCCTGGATTTTCTCTGAATTTATTATCAACTTCGAACTTTTCAGGGTTTAAATCGTAATAATTATTATAATTTTTAGTACCCTCAACAAGTTCGGCTCTAGAAAACATTACATTTCGTTCGTCTATCCGTCCTTTTGGTTTTTCAAACAAATGCTTTTTATTATTAATAGGTAACAAAATAACTATTATTGAAATTACAAATAGTAATAATATTATTTGAGAAAATATTTCTTCTAAATTAATAAAAAATGGTAGCGACAGAATTATAGAGACTACCGAAATTGATACAAATAATTTTACAGCTGCTAGCTTTTCATTTTCAAAAAATGAAATAATACAAGCATATATTGCAAATAAAAATAATACTACTCCTATAACTAATATTATAATATTAAGCATGTTATTAAACTTTTTAAACTGTGAAACAAAACTAACAACTTTTTTGTATAAATAAGCTCTTGCAAATAAATATTATAATGTATATTATTTTTGAGATACTAAATAAATTCCTAAAATTGTATAATGAAAAATTTACCAATAATAATATTAATAATTACTAGCTTTACAGCTTGTTCTCAAAATAAAACTATGAAATATAATAAACTTACTTTAGAGGAAGAAAATATAATAGTTAACAAAGGCACAGAAGCTCCTAATAGCGGAATATATAACGATTTTAGCGAAAATGGTACTTTCTTATGCAAGCGATGTGATGCACCTTTATACAAATCGAACTCGAAGTTTGACTCGCATTGTGGTTGGCCTTCATTCGATGATGAGATTGATGGTGCAATAAAAAGGATTACGGATAAAGATGGACAGAGAACCGAGATTTTATGTGCAAATTGTGAGGCTCATTTAGGTCATGTGTTTTTAGGTGAAGGCTATACACAAGAGGATACAAGACATTGCGTAAATTCTATTTCCTTAAATTTTGAACCATTGGAAATTAATAAAACTCAAAAAGCTATTTTTGCAGGTGGCTGTTTTTGGGGTGTTGAATACTATTTTCAGAGTAAAAAAGGTGTAATTTCTGTTGAATCGGGATATATTGGTGGTAAAATTGAGAATCCTACTTACGAGCAGGTTTGCTCTGGAAAATCGGGATATATTGAGGCTGTTGAGGTTGTTTATAATAGTAATAAAATTTCGTATGAAGAGTTAGCAAAATTATTTTTTGAGATTCATGACCCAACTCAAATAAACAGGCAAGGTCCTGATGTTGGTGAACAGTACAGCTCTGCAATTTTTTATTTTGATGAAGAACAAAAACAAATTTCTAAAAATCTTATTGCAAAATTAGAAGACGATGGTTTAAAAGTTGTTACTAAACTTATAAAAACGAGCAAATTTTGGAAAGCCGAAAAATATCATCAAAATTATTACGAAAATAATGGAAACCGCCCATATTGCCATTTCTACACAAAACGGTTTTAAGGTCTAATACCTATTTAATACCTAGATTGAACATTAGTCAAAATATTGCTTACACACTTGTACAAAATTTTATCAATCAGCAATTTACAAATAAGTAAATACGGTAAAACTGTTGAAAGACTACTTAGGGATTAAGGGTAAAAAAGCTTTAGAATCAGATAGTTCGACTTTTCGGAGTAGTCTCAATATTATTTTTAATAAAACGCCGTAATTCT
>JAOZLS010000405.1 GCA_029934705.1 Bacteroidales bacterium
CTATAGCTGCTAGAATAAATAATATTTATTTTGGATATATAGACCATGGAAATAATTTTAATAAACAAAAATATTTTAATAAAGCTTTAATTGAATTTAATGAAGCTGAACGAATTTGTAATGGATACCAAGAAATAAACTGTACAGTTGAGCTTACTCAAGGTAGAAGTAACTCTTGGTATGGAATTTATGATGGTTTATTATATTCGGCACAAAACAATAAAAATTCAAAAAATTATGCACAAGCCGATAAAGATATTTCAGATGCTATTGCTTACCGAGTTCAATACTCTCTTAACAAAGGTGCAAAAGAAGATGCTTTATTAATAAGTATTAAGCAGGGTTTATACGATAATTTAGTTAGTACTGGCTTAAAATTTAATACATCGGGGAATTTCTCAAATGCTCTTTCTAACTATAACCAAGCTAAAACTATAAGCGAACAATTTGCAATAAGAGCAAATTCACGACTTAGTAGTTACATTTCAGCATCGGCTAAAAGTTTAGTTTTAAAGAAAGCACAGGACGGCGAATATGCTGTTAGCTCAAATAACCTAACAAAAGCAAGATCTCTTTTTAATGAAATAAGAGATTTACAGTCTAACTATAATTTAAGTGGCGATACTCAAGTTACAACAGCTGTTAATAATTTAAAAGATAAAATTTTTAAACAAGAATGTATTAATGCACAAAATAATTTTGATAGGTTGTATGCAGATGGTGTAGCAAAAGCAAATAGTAAGAATTTTATTGATGCCGATAACTTATTAAACGATGCTTTAAACGAAGCTCAAAAATTTTCGCAGTGTATGATTGATACTCGTGCGGTTAATAATAAGAAGAGTGAAATAGCTCCTGCTGTAAATTTTCAACTTAAAATTAATGAAATTGATAATTTAATATTACGAAATAACTTTTATAAAGCCTTAAATTTATATGAAGGAGCTTATTCGTATTATAATTCTGCAAAAATTTCTTCTTTTGGTTTATCCTGTGATAATATTTTTGATTTTGTTCAAAAAAAGCGTTCTGAATTTGTAAATTATGCTGCTGGATATTTTACAGGAAAAAATGAATTTGAAAAAGCATTGTTATCAATTAAAACTTTAAAACAACGAAATTTTAAAGTTAAAAACACTAAAAATGTACAAGTTGAGCTAGGTACTAAAATGGCAATACGAGATTATCAAGCTAATCCATCTGCCGATTATTACTCAAATATAGCAAGATATACAGATGGCGATAAATACTTTAAATATTTTATGAAAGCTTACAAAAAGAAGTGGAAAAAATTAGACTAAGGGACATTAAATAATTAGATTTTGTTTGTAGCAGGTGTTTTCACCTGCTACAAATTTTATAATTGCCTGTTTTAAAAGCTATCTGGTGAAAGCATTAGATAGAGGCAAGAATTTCCACCTTTTATTTTGTGTAATTAACTAATATATATTACTTTTATTAAAATTTTATATTCTAAGGAAAGATGATTGATTAAATTGAATATGGTGTAACCAATGCAATAATTTATAAAATAACTATAATAATAATAATTTAATAATATTAATTTAGACAAAAAATTGATAAACTTTAATATCGAAGATAAAATCATATAAAAATGAATGATATTTACATCAAAAAAATTATAATAAACAAAGTTCGACATTTGCAAAATATGAAAATAGATATTGCAGAAGAGCGTAAACATTTAATTATTACAGGAAAAAATGGAAGTGGAAAGACCTCCTTTTTAGAAACCATAAAAACAAACCTGACATCTATTCAAAATAATGAACTCTTCCAAATCCCAAAATGGAAAAAGAATCTTAAAAGTTCAATAAATGCAATAAATCAATATAAACTACAAATTAAAAATTCAAATAATGAGCAAGAAAGGGTTCGTTTTCGTAATGATATAATGAAATATGAGCAAAATATTATACAATACGAACAAAATATAAAAAAACTTTCGCAAGTAGAATTAGATATTTACAATTTTGAGTTTTTACAGACTGACTATAATTCGGGAAATTATATTTTTGCTTTTTTTGATGCAAAACGTTCTACGCAACTACAAACACCAAATGGAATTCAGAAAGTTCAACTAAAAGAGGTTTATAAAATAAATGAAAAAGCTAATCAGCAATTTATACAATATCTTGTAAATCTTAAAGCACAAGGTTCTTTTGCCAGAGATGATAATAAAATGGACATTGTAAAAGATATTGATAATTGGTTTGAAACTTTTGAGAATTATCTAAAAGAAATATTTGAAGATAATACTTTAAAATTAGAATTTGATAGTGAAAACTTCAATTTTCACATTATTCAAAATAACAAAGAAAAATTCAATTTGAATACATTATCTGATGGTTATTCTGCAATCCTAAATATAATTACAGAGTTAATTCTAAGAATGGAAAAGCATAGTCCTAAAATGTATGATTTACAGGGAATTGTGCTTATTGATGAAATAGAAACACATTTACACATAGAGTTACAAAAATTAATATTACCATTTTTAATAAAAGTTTTTCCGAAAATTCAGTTTATTGTTACAACTCATTCACCTTTTGTAATCAATTCTATTGAAAATTCAGCAATATATGATTTAGAAAAACAAATTTTAGTTACTGATTTATCAGGTATTTCATCGGAAGGAGTTATTGAGGCTTACTTTAATTCTGATAAATATTCAGTTGTTCTGAAAAAATATGTAGAAGAATACGAGCAACTTTACTCAAAAGTAGAATTAACTGAGCAGGAACAAGATAGGACGAAAGAGCTTAAAATATATTTCAAAAATTTACCGAAATTTATGGCGCCAGAATTGGAATTAAAAATTCAACAGATAGAACTTTCAAAATTAAAATAACATGATAAACATAAAAAAGTCACAACCTGCACCATTATGTTTATCTGACGAAAAAGAAAAAGCGAATGGTGATTATAAATGCGGAAACGTTTTAAAACGCTTAAAAGAAGATTTTCATAATAAATGCTATATATGTGAAGAACGTGAACCTTCTTCAATAAATACGGAACATTTTAAACCTCAGAAAAAATATCCGGAATTAATCTTTGACTGGAATAATTTATTTTTTGCTTGCACACATTGTAACAGTATTAAAGGAGTAAAAGATAATTTAATTGATTGCACTGATAATTCTGAAATAATTACAGACTTGTTGAAATTTGAAATAAAACCTTTCCCAAAAGAAAAGGCAAAGATTACACCACTAATTTCGAGATTGGATATAAATACTACTGCACATTTATTAAATGAAGTTTATAACGGAACAACTATATTAAAAAATATCGAAGGTTTAAATATTCGTAATAAACTAATACAAGAAATAGTTGAATTTGGACGATTATTACAAGAGTATTATGATTATGGATTAACCATAGAAAATAAAAAATATTTACAAAAGAAGATTAAACAAAAATTAAGTAAAGAAGCTCCTTTTACCGCATTTAAAATTTGGATAATAAAAGATAATGTAGAACTTCTTAAAGAATTTAAAGGACTGATTAACTAATAGAAAGCATTTGAACTGTGCATAATATATATTATCTGTTGCTTGTATTTTCTATAAAAAAGATAAGCCTTTACTTAAAGTAAAGGCTTATCTTTTTTATTCTATATTATGAATTTAACTTAAGAGTTTAGTCTTTTTCAAAACCTTTTACTCTAACATAATTAAATTCTATTTTTGCTTTATGATA
>JAOZLS010000406.1 GCA_029934705.1 Bacteroidales bacterium
ATAATTTCTAAACAAGGAGCTTTTGTTACTCAAATACTTTTTGTTAAAAAAGGACTAACTAAAGTTTATAAAGAAATAGATAATAATAACAATTTAATTTTTAATATATTTCCTGCAGGAAACTTAATAGGACTACCTACCCTATTCAATAAAAACCTAATGCAATTTACTGTTGCAGCAGTTGAAGATACTGTAATTTGTGCAATTAATAAAGATGCTTTTGAAAAACTAATTCTTGAAAATGGAAAATTTGCTACTGCAATTATTACAACTTTAAATAGATGTTTCCTTTTTAATTTTGATAAGCTTGTTTCGTTAACTCAAAAACAGTTAAATGGAAGATTAGCCGAAATTTTAATATTTTTAGCTGATAAAATATATAAGTCAGATCATTTTAAGTTAACTCTTACACGAAAAGACTTATCGGAAATTACAGGAATGTCTGTTATGAGTATTATTAGAGTTATAAAAGAATTTAAAAACGATGGACTTATTGAAGACAAAAACGGTAAAATTAAATTATTAAATAAAGAAATTCTACATAAAATAAGTTTATTGGGATAATGTAGAATTGAGAATAACTTAAATCCGCAAGTCTGGGTGTGAATTCGTTAATAAACAATTAGGTGTATTAAACACGCTTCACTTGTTTAATATAATTCACACCCTGTCTATCAGTTTAAGGATGTTTTTTGTTATAAGAAATTCTTAAAATAATACTCTAAATTATAATAGGTATCGCTCAATATCATATCTTTTTTTGTACTATCTGCCCAAAATGCTTCTGTTATATCCTCTTCTGTTTGAGGTATAAGTTTTTCATTTCCTGCATAGTCCATTAAATACCAATGTGTTTTTTTTAGCACAAGCCTATTTTTTAAACTATATATATGGTAGGAAGCTTCAACTTTTTCTCTAATTTTAAGGTTCGACACTCCACATTCTTCTTCTACTTCACGCAAAGCTCCTTCTTCTGCCGATTCTCTTTTTTCGAGTTTCCCCTTTGGTAAATCATAACAGCCAAGCCTTTTTATAATCAGCATCTCATTTTTTGTGTTGAAAACAACTCCGCCTGCTGCTTCAATATACTTAAAATATGTTTTTATTTCGTTAATTGCTTCAATCACATTTCCAGTGTATATACACAAGTCTGTTTTCAACTTATTTGTAAGAAATAAAATCAATTCGCTCTTTAGCTCTTTAATCTTATCACATTTATTTACATCATCAAATAATGTAATTTTTCTTTTTCCGTAATATATATTTATTTCCATAACTTGTTTTTTAAAAAATTCATAGTGCCATGTCGAGTCTAGATTGACGCTACATTGTCCTGCGGACGAATGCAGGTCAGCCTCAGCAAAAGTATTTGTGTTTTTTTAATCGATAAAAATCCTCCTAGCCCCCTTAAAAGGGGGAATTTTGTTTCTATCAATATTTTAGATTAGACTTGACACATATCCATTCAACCAAATAATTATTAATTCAGTCCTTTCATTGATAATTGAATTCTTTTGCGAGGGACATCAACTTCAACAATTTTTACTCTTACGTGTTGATGAAGTTTTACTATTTCTGCTGGATCCGAAACAAATTTATCTGCTAATTGCGAAATATGAACAAGCCCATCTTGCTTAATTCCAACATCTACAAATGCACCAAATTTTGTAATATTCGTAACTATTCCTGGCAATTCCATATCTATTTTTAAATCTTCTATTTTATATACCTCCTGTGAAAACTCAAAAACTTTTATTTGCTCACGAGGGTCTAGTCCAGGCTTATCAAGCTCTTTCATAATGTCTTGAATAGTTATTATACCTGTTTTTTCATCAACATAACTATAAACATTAATTTTCTTTCTTAACTCTTTATTTTCTAAAAATTCTTTTGTTGAAACAGCTAATGATTTTGCCATTTTTTCTACTATATAATATGATTCCGGATGAACGGCTGTATTATCCAGCGGATTTTTTGGTGAAGTAATTCTTAAAAAGCCTGCACTCTGCTCATAAGCCTTTCCTCCTAACCTCTTTACTTTTTTTAGTTGAGTTCTAGACGCAAAACTGCCAATTTCCATTCTATAATCAACAATATTTTGAGCTATTTGAGGGCCTAAACCTGAAACATAAGTTAATAAATATTTACTAGCAGTATTCAAATTTACTCCTACTGAATTAACACAACTTTCAACAACAATATCAAGACTCGATTGTAACATTTTTTGATCAACATCATGCTGATATTGTCCTACACCAATAGATTTAGCATCAATTTTAACAAGCTCTGCTAACGGGTCCGATAGCCTTCGTCCAATAGAAACGGCTCCTCTAACAGTAACATCATAGTCGGGAAACTCTTCTCGTGCAATTTTTGATGCTGAATAGACAGATGCCCCGTCTTCGCTAACAACAAAGACTTTTACTTCTCTATCAAACTTTACTTTTTTTCTGACAAAATGTTCTGTTTCTCTGCTAGCAGTACCATTTCCAATGGCAATAGCTTCAATATTATGTGAATTTACCAAGCTTGCCACTTTTTTTGAAGCCGAAAGAGTATCGCTTTGTGGCGGATGTGGATATATTGTTTCGTTGTACATTAAATCTCCGTTTTCATTTAAACAAACGAGCTTACAGCCTGATTTGAATCCAGGGTCTAATGCTAAAATCCGTTTACCTCCTAACGGCGAGGCTAGTAACAATTGTCTTAAATTTGACGAGAATACATTAATTGCTTCAATATCAGCTTTTTCTTTTGCCGATTTTCTAAATTCATTTTCTATTGAAGGCTCTAATAATCGTTTGTAGCAATCTGCAATAGTTAATTTAAGTTGAGTTGTGCTACTATTATTAGATTTTATGTAATGTTGCTCTATTTTTTTAAGAACAAAATCATTATCAGGATTAACTTTCACTTTTAATAAGCCTTCTCGCTCTGCTCTAAAAATTGCTAACAATCTGTGCGAGGGAATATCATTCAAGTCCTGATTAAATTTAAAATAATCGGTATATTTACTAGCCTCATCTTTCTTTTTTGCAACAACGGTTGAATTTACATAAGCATATTTTTTAAATAAGTTTCTAACTATATCTCTTGCACGTTTGTCCTCATTTATTTGTTCTGCAATAATATCTCTAGCACCCTGCAAAGCCTCATCAACAGATTTCACATTATCATTAATAAATTTTTGAGCTTCGTTATTAACATTAATAGGGTTTTGCGAAAAAATCATTTTTGCCAAAGGCTCTAAACCATTATCTTTGGCTTTTACTGCACGAGTTTTACGTTTTTGTTTATATGGTAAATATAAATCCTCTAAATCTAAAATATCATAAATAGAATTAATTTTATTTCTTAATTCCTCGCTAAGTTTATCTTGCTTTTCAATAACATTAATAATGTAAAGTTTTCTTTTATCGAGCTCAATTAGTTTATCGTAAGCATTTTTAACATCAGCAATTTGAACTTCGTCCAAACTTCCTGTCATTTCTTTTCTATACCTACTTATAAAAGGAATTGTAGCACCTTCGTTAAAAAGAGTTATTGTGTTTTCAACTTGTTTTGTGCTAATATTTAGTTGTGCAGCTAATGTTCTTACCTGATTCTTTTCCATTATTTTTAATTTTAAAAAAGCAAAGTTATATCAAAAATGTTTTACATTTTAATTAAATGCTAAAGACTTTTAAACAAATTTTTAATGAATTACTAAAACCGAAGGCTTCGA
>JAOZLS010000091.1 GCA_029934705.1 Bacteroidales bacterium
AAATGAATTTATATTTATCAGCATTAGATGAATATGTAAAAAAGGAACACGAAAACCCGTCAATAGGGATAATTCTTTGTAAAGAAAAAGATGATAAGGTTGTTGAATTTGCATTTAGAGATTATAATAAAGCTATGGGAGTTGCAAAATTAAAAACAAGCCGAAAAATTCCCGAAAAATTTAAAGGATTATTACCTGATACAGATGAATTGAAAAAGTTACTATGAAATGAATGAAAAATATTGCTAATCGAGTAGATGGCTGACTACCAAACGGTAGCTAGTACACCTCTCACAGTTCTGCTGAGCGATAGTCGAAGTGCCACCGAACGTACGGGTCTCGTATTCGACGGTTCATTTTGCCGTTTGGCTTCCTTCAGCCTATATCTCACGATAATCCGCCTTGCCACTTGCTAATAGTTAGGGCGTTAATCCCAACCCATAAAGGACTTTCACCTCTTGGAATAACTTAAACACAAACGGCTTGTTATCTTAAAAAAATATTCGTATTTTTAGAATTTTTAATCTAACTTGCAACCTGTGTTCTGCTGCACATGCAGGGTACACACATTAGACTGGTTGTCAGTGGCTTATTTCCGTTATGTTTCACTCAAAAAATAAATATCGAACAATGAAAACTAATAAAAATTAATAAATATGAAAAACTTTACATTAACAATCTTAGCAATTGTATTCAGTATAATAAGCTTGAATGCACAAACTGACACTACACAGCAGAAAGATATTTTTGATATGACACTCGAAGAGTTGATGCAGTTAGAAGTTTATACAGCTTCAAAAATTTCACAGAAAGCAACAGACGCACCAGCAACTGTTTATGTTGTTACGCAGCAACAAATTGAACAAAGAAATTACTCCTGCCTAAAAGAATTGTTAGATGATATTCCGCAAGTTGAAATTCAACGAAAATCAATTTCGCAAAATACTGATATTTTTACAATAAACGGAGTTGCTGGAAATGAAAAATTTATTATTCTTATGGACGGAATACGGATAAATTCTACCACAGGAACAGAGCATACACTCGGTGAGAGTTATTCACTTGCAAACGTAAAACAAGTTGAAATTATACTTGGTCCCGCATCTTCGCTTTATGGTGCAGATGCTTTTACGGGAGTAATTAATATGATAACAAATAAAGGATACGAAAATAAAGGAATACATATTAGCAGTTCGTATGGTTTGTATAACACAACAGACAACTCATTGGTTTACGGAGTAGGTAATGAAAAAGTATCTTTCTCGTTTACAGGAAAATATTATCATTCAGACGAACCATTTTTTCCTGATTATTATCCCGAAGACTATAAATGGTATAACCATTATGCACAAACAGGCGAAATGCTAATGTTTGGCGATACTGTATCGCCTGCTTTGGGAACACAAGCTTGGGCAACTCCAACAGACGCATATTCCATTCACGCAAAATTAAACTTTAATAAATTTGAAATAGGATATTCCCGCTTATTTGAAAGCCATAGTAATTCCGTTGGTTCATTACCTTCTACATATATTTATTCAAAAGAAACAGTTTATGCAAATCATCTGCAAAATTTATATGCGACTCATAGTTTCGTATCAAATAATGAAAAGTTTGGACTAAATTCTACAATTTCTGCACAAGAATTTAAAGTTTATCCACATTCATTGTTTTTAAATCAATATGCAGGATACCTTGATGCCTATAAATACGAAAGAAACAGAACTATAAAAATAGAAGAACAATTTAATTATAAATTCTCTGATAAATTTATTGCCGTAGGCGGAGCATCTTATGAATTTGTCAATGCAATACCTAAAACAAGTGATTTGCCATATCAATACGATGAAACAAAATCACCTGATGAACAGAATATTTATTATCCCGGAACAAATATAAAAGATTTGAACGGAAACGACCTTACAATAATGCAAGATATATATAATTTAGATTATTATAACATAGGTTCATATTTGCAATTACAATATCAGGCATTAAAAAAACTTACAATTACAGCAGGAACACGTTACGATTATAATTCACGATACAAAAGCACAATAAACCCACGTATAGGATTAGTTTACAATCCTATAAAAAAAATAACCGTGAAATTATTATATGGACAAGCATACCTTGCTCCCTCTCCATATAAAGCGTATCAACACTACGGTTCATTTTACCAAACAACAAACGATGCAGGCGAAATAACAGGACTAGCAAGTGGTTTCTGGCGTTTGTCTAATCCTGATTTAGAACCTGAAAAACGAACTACTTATGAAACTTATGTAATGTATCAATTAAACGTAAATTTTGCACTTTCTGTAAATGGATATTATGGACAAATTTCTAACTTAATAGGAAAAGCAGGATACAATGATATGCAATTTCACGGAATACCAGTTGATTATGTAGAAAAAAACATTAACAAAGGCGATGCAACAGCTTACGGTGGAACTTTTAGATTTGATTATAAAGGCATTCTGGGTAACCATTTTAATACTAATATTTTTGTTGCTTATACATATTCAGATGGAAAAATAGGCGAAAATCCATTAATTTTTAGTGCAGAACATACTATAAAGTCTGGAATTGGAATACGATATAAAGATAAATTTAATGTTTACACAAAAATATTATACAGAACAGGCAGTCATTATAGAAAATCAAAAATTGATAACCCTATTATGAACGACCCGTTTGCACTAATAAATTTAACAGCAAATTATAAAATAATAAGCAAACCCAAATTTAAAGCAAGTTTATTTGTGAACGTTTTTAATCTATTAAATTCAAAATACTACAATGTAGGTTATGAGAATTTTACAACAACACCACAAGACCCGATTAGGTTTGATTTTGGATTGAAATTTGACATATAAAGAGATAATTAAAAAACATAATGAGTAGATGGCTGACTACCAAACGGTAGCCAGTACACCTCTCACAGTTCTGCTGAGCGATAGTCGAAGTGCCACCGAACGTACGGGTCTCGTATTCGGCGGTTCATTAGATAAAAGTTAATTTAAGTTGTGCCTCTGGCATAACTCTTCGAGATTTTGAAAGTTGAGTTGTCAAAGATACATAGCCTTTTTGTTGTAAACGCTTAACTGTTATAGTAGTTACCATAATAGGACTTTGAGCTATTGCCCAACCTCCCATTATAAGAGCAAGGCAAATAATTCATTATAAATATGAACTTAAAACCTTTGAGATATTAGAGTAAAAAAAAATCTATTTTTATTCTTTAAACTACTCCACAACTTTAAGCTTAGCAAATTTTAACAACAGTTGCTTTACTCCATGATTTCTAAATTCAATTGTTGCTTTAACATTAGGAAATTCGCCATCTATTTGCAGTACTTTCCCATATCCAAACCTACCATGTTCAACTCTTATACCCACTTTTACATCTTTATTATCAATTGCTGTATTTTGCGAAGTTGTGGTATTAGTAGTTGCTTTTATTAATTTTTTCCCTGCCGAACCAATTCGTGCTTGAGGTGCAGTACCTTTTTGCTCTTTTTTCTTAGTTCTATTTTGAGCAAATTTATTAATATAATCTTTTTTTGTTTGAGGTTTTTCTCTTTCGGTAGGGAAAAGTGTATCATCCTGTTCTTTCACATTAAAATCAACATAACTTGGGTCAATATCCTTAATAAACCTACTAGGAATACAGTCGTGAAGTTGTCCCCACTTATAACGCTGGCGTGCATAACTTACAACCAAATCTTTTTCGGCTCGGGTAACTGCCACATAAAATAGTCTTCTTTCTTCTTCTAATTCCGAAGTTGAATTTGCAGACCTTTCGCCAGGAAAAAGTTTTTCTTCAACCCCTACTAAATACACATTTTTAAATTCCAAGCCTTTTGAAGAGTGAATTGTCATTAAAATAACTTTGTTTAAATCTTCTTCCTTTTCGTTATCTTGGTTGGTAAGTAGAGATACATCTTCCAAATACATATCTAAAGAAACTGTTGTTTCTTCGTTTTCATTATTAGTTGAAAACTCCATTATACCATTTAACAATTCCTGTACATTTTCGTGTCTAACAACACCTTCGGGAGCTTTATCTTTGAATAAATCATGAGTTATTCCCGATGTAGAAGCAATTTCTTTTGCTAAATTATAGGCTTCGGTGGTATATAGTTTTGCTGTAAATTCATTAATCATTTCGGCAAAACCATATATTTTATTTAATGCACCTGAGTTTAAATTAATATTTGATGTTGGAATATTTATTATTGCATCCCAAATACTTAAATCTTTTTCTCGGGCATATTCTGCTAAACGATCAACTGTTGTTTGCCCAATTCCACGTTTAGGGTAATTAATTATTCGTTTTAACGATTCATCGTCCTGTTTGTTTACAACTAATTTATAGTATGCCAAAAGGTCTTTTATTTCTTTTCGCTGATAAAAAGATAGACCTCCATATATTTTATAAGGAATATTTCTTTTTCGTAATGATTCTTCAAACACACGTGATTGTGCATTTGTTCTATATAATATTGCATGATCTTTATACTCGGTATGGTCGGTGTAAACTGAGTCGAAAATTCGAGTTGCTATTGCAAAGCCCTCTTCATTATCGGTTAAACTCTCTATTACATTAATTTTATTTCCTTCTTCATTTTTAGAAAAAACGGCTTTAGGAATTTGATTTTTATTCTTTTTTATAATTGAGTTTGCTGCATCAACAATATTTTGTGTAGAACGATAATTTTGTTCTAGCTTAAACATCTTAAAATTCTTATAATCTTTTTTAAAGTTTAGTATATTTTCAATTTTTGCACCTCTAAACGAATAAATACTCTGAGCATCATCGCCAACAACACACAAGTTTTTATGGACTTCTGCCATTTTCTTCACAATTAAATATTGCGAAAAGTTTGTATCTTGGTACTCGTCAACTAAAATATAATCGAATTTTGCTTGATATTTTGCTAAAACTTTTGGATGATTTTTAAATAGTATGTTTGTTTGCAAAAGTAAGTCGTCAAAATCCATTGCACCAGATTTTTTGCAACGCTGCGAGTATATTTTATAAATTCGATAAATTTCTGGAGTTCCAGATTGATCGTCATTAAACCTAGCCTGTTTATTTGCTTCGTAAGCAGGAGCAGTAATCAAATTATTTTTGGCATTGGATATTCTTGCATAAACCCCATTAGGTTTATATTTCTGATCATCTAAATTTAATTCTTTTATAATATTTTTAATAATACTTTTTGTGTCTGCTGCATCGTAAATTGTGAAATTCTTTGGGTAACCTAAACTTTCGGCTTCAATTCTTAATATTTTTGAAAAAACGGAGTGAAAAGTTCCCATCCAAAGTGACGCTGCCTTTTCGGCTCCAATAATTGTTGCAATACGCTCTTTCATTTCTTTTGCAGCCTTATTTGTAAATGTAAGCGACAATATTTTGTATGCCTTCACACCTTTTTCAAGTAAATGTGCTATCCTATATGTTAGAACTCTTGTTTTTCCTGAACCTGCACCTGCAATAACCAAAACAGGACCATTAATATTTACTACTGCTTCGCGTTGTGCTGGGTTTAATTCGTTTAAATAATCTTGCATTTTTTCGTTTTATTATTTTTAGTTTGAAGACTAACTTTAAAACAAAGTATAATTTTCATTGCAAAAATAGAAAAGTGATTTGAAAAAAATGTTATTTTTGCAGATATTTAAAAAATATTTTTAAATAAATTAAGTTTAACTAAGTATATAAACATAAATTACATTCAAAATATTTACTACTAAATAATTTTTTACAAAAAATACATCGTGAAACATAAAATCCTAATAATACTATTTTTTATTATTCCTTTTGCAGGAATAGCACAACTTAATGTAAATATTACAACCAATAAAGTCCCTATATACGCACAGGACGGCGACACTATTAGCGTATGCCGAGATACTTTAATTATATTTAAAGCCACAGCAGATAATGCTGGTGTACCTGTTGCTGATGCTAATTGGTTTTGGAGTTTTGACGATGGAACACAAGAAAACGGAATTGATTTAGATTCGGTAGCTCATGTTTTTTCTGTTGGTGGAGGTTATAGAGTTAACCTTACAGTTTTAGAGTCGGGAAATACTGGTTTTGCTGTTTTACCTGTTCAAATTGATTTTCCTGTCGATTTTTTAAGAACAAACACCGATATTCCTGAAGAGCAAAACGGAATTTGCAAAGGAAGCACTGTTGCATTATATGGTTCGGCTGTTCCTGTTATTTGGAAAGATACTTTTATTAACTCAGTTATTGAAAGTTCACCTAGAATAGTAAATGAAAATACAATTTATGAATCTACATTAAGTTTTAACGAATTTACTCCTGGTTCAGTTTTTACCGACGGCGATATTGATTCTTTAGGCATAAGTTTAGAGCATTCCTACATGGGAAATTTACAAATATCTTTAACTTGTCCCGATGGTAACTCGGTAATTTTAAAAGATTTTGATGCTACAAATAATGCATATTTAGGCGAACCTATCGACGACGAGGAATCATCGTTACCAGGAATTGCTTACGACTATTTTTGGGCAACAGCGGCACTTGCCGGCCCTATAAATTCCGCTACATTAAATCCAATCCCAAGTGCTGCTTATGAGCCATACCAAGCATTTTCAAACCTTAATGGTTGCTCATTAAATGGCGATTGGAAAATTGAAGTTATTGATAATGCCGAAGAAGATAATGGTTTTATTTTTTCGTGGACAATTATTTTTAATGAAAACATTATACCTGACACTTGGGATTTTGTTGATACATTACAACAAACCTACACTTACCCCGACGGGTCAATGGCTGGTACTTTTTGGAATGGTACAAACATTGGAGGTACAGGTATAATATTCTCAAATGACACAATAATTGGTATTAGCTCAGCAATTCCACCAAATTACGGTAATAATTCATACACATATTATACGGTAAGTAATTGGGGTTGCCCAAAAGATACTTCTATTTTTGTTAAGGTTGAAGAAGTTACATTTACAGCAACACCACCAGCCCCACAAGCAAACTCAGATGTAGAATTTGAAAGTACTACTAGCTGGGCTCAAACATACTTATGGACTTTTGGCGATAATTCAGATGCAGAAGCAGAAGCTGCAGTTACTCATTTATATGAAGAACAAGGAACTTACAACGTAATATTAATTGCTTACGACGGCAATGGCTGTTTTGATACAGACACTCTTGAGCTTGAAGTGTCAATTGAGCCTTCAAGCTTAGCCGAAGTTCCAAACGTATTTACTCCAAATGATGATGGAATGAATGATTTCATAAAATTTGAAGTAAAAGGAATGGATAAATTCATTTTTACAATTTTTAATCGTTGGGGCGAAAAAGTTTATCAAACATCCGACCAAGAAGAAATAACAGAAATTGGCTGGGATGGTAGAAGCTCGTTTACTAATTTCAGACTTTCGCCAGGTACATATTATTATGTTGTAAAAGGAACTGGTAAAGATAAAAGTGAATACGAAGAAAAAGGAACAATTCATCTTTTCAGATAAATTATAAATTTGCAACCCGATTAGTTACATGAATTTCTTAATAAAAAAAGGCTTGTAAATTTCTTAACTTACAAGCCTTTTCTTATACTACAAGTAATTATCTAAAAATCGATATGTAAACCTATATTTAAAGAAATAAAATTGTTTTTCATATCTAATTTTTCAATATATTCAGCATTAGATTTATTGTACCAAACATCAATTACTCCATTATTATAAAGAATAATTGTTGAAAGCGAAACACCATCGGTAAACTCAAAATAAGTTCCTGCTCCTGCCGATAAAAATAGGTTAAACATTGAAGCTGAAAAATCATGATCAGTAGCAATCATGTCTCCAGTAACATTATTTTTAACATCAACCAAAGAAGAAAGGCTTACTGATGGGATTGCACCAAAATTTATAGCCGCACTCAATTTTTTAGCAATTTTAAATTGTCCTTCAAAAATTACAGGAATTTGTAAATACTGCAATTTGGTTTCGTAATTCATGCTTGAATCGGGATTCATACTAATGGGAGTTTGATTAAACTGCGTACCTTGCCAAGTAAAAATTGCACCAATTTCTGTATTAAAGCTATCAGACATTTTTATTTTTAACGATGGACCAAAACCAACTCCAACTTTAAATTCATCATTTTCATAATTATAAAAATCTGTGTTTGAAACTTTACTCCATGAAGCCAAAGGCGAAAATTTTGCACCGAATGAGAACTTTTGAGCATTTACAAAATTAGAACTTATAAAAAATATAAGAGCTAATGTTAAAATATTTTTTTTCATATTACTTTATTTAGGTTTAACAAAATGATTATTAATGTAAAAGTAGAAGAAATATTAATACCAAAAAGTATTTTTTTTATTTTTTTTCAAAAAAAGGTTAAATTAAGTTGTCGAATTCCACATTCTTTTTATCTTTGCAATCCGAAAACGGTCTCGTAGCTCAGTTGGATAGAGCAACAGCCTTCTAAGCTGTGGGTCGAAGGTTCGAATCCTTCCGGGATCACATTTTGAAACATTAACAATCTGTAACTCAAGAAGTTGCAGATTTTTTTTGTTTTAAATGGGGACAGTTTTGGGGACAGTTTTCCATGAGTCTCATTATTTATAAATATCAGTAAAGCAAGGTCGTTTTTATAAACGCATACACTGAATTCTACTGGATTTTTTTATACTCTTATACTGGATTGCGGTATAGCGATAAGAACCAATACGATAAGTTAGTATGAAAATCGTATAATCTAGTATAAAATATAGAATTATAATTTAGTGTAAATCTTTATTTATTTGCACTTATGTAGAAATATTCAATTGAATTTCGTATTATTTGGGTATTATTTTTTAAAGCTTCTGCAGGATTAAAAATCCAATTTTTATATCTGCAAAATGCTTGAAGTTTTTTCTTAAATGATTGACTTGTCAGAAAAATAGTTGATTGAGGAACATCTGATTTTAATAAATCAAACATATCTTTTCGTACAATTTCTGTATTTAATTTTTTAGTGTCATTAAAGTATTCTACAAACCAGTCAAAATAATTTTCGCCAATCTCAATTTTAAGATTTTTCTTTATTATATTTTCCATTGGAGGTTCAATACGAATATCAATTTTCATAAATGTTTGAATAGCCAACGCGAAAAAATTGTAAAATTTATTCCATTCTTCATCAGTAAAATCATCAAATAATTTTTTACCAAACTCTTTTCCAGGGCTCATTGTTTCAGAATAAATATTTTCATCATCTTTTTCGTGGTAATAATCTGAAAATGCAGTATATAATAAACGTCTTTTTGTTGATGTATCTACATTTCTTAAAGCAAAATTTGAACTGAAAATAAATTTTGCACTTTTCGAAAAGGGAATATTAAAAGCAGATGTATTTTTTGATTCAACTCGCAAAGTGTCTGTAATATACGGAAAGAAAAAGTCAAATTTTAAATATTTATCTGCATCATTAATGTTAATTGTAAAAGTATGCTCGTCAACACCATCGAAAATAAACCTGTCTTTTGTTTTTTCTGGGTTTCGCCCTTGAATATCAAAGATTTTATTTATATATATTAAACTTTTGTAACAAAGCGATTTCCCTGTTCCACCGTTACTTTTCCCAGAAATATTATCAACAGCATCCATTGCAAAAACAGCCCATGCTTTATCTGGGTTTTTATGCCTAGAGGCGAGATAACCTAGTGAAAAGATCTTATTAATTAGATGCAGGCTCTGTTCTTTCTTTTCGATTTCGCTTAATGCAATACCTTGCTTTTCTTTTTGCCAATATATTTTACTTGTATTTTTTAAAAATGTCAGAAAAATAAAATTAGGATCATTTATTTTAATTGTATATCTGTCAATATCAGGGAAATTATCAATTTTTGTTCTATTGTTTGTCTCAACAATTTTCTCAAATTCAGGAGTATAATTGATTTCGAAAATTGGAACTTTAGCTTTTCTTACGTATTTACATTCTTTTTTTATATCTGATTTCCAAATATATTTATCAATATAATTAATTTTAGATTCAATTATCTCATCTTTCGTAACTTTCCAAGCAATATCTGAAAAAGTAAGATACATAAAATCATTATCAAAAGTTTTAAAATCTAAATCTGTTTTAAGGGGCAGGTTTGATAAAACATTTTCGTCAGTTTCCTTAGTTTTAAACATTTTATTTCTTAAGGTTGACGATTTATATGAAAAATATTCATTAATGAAATCTTTAACATGTGCTTTTATACCTGCAACACCTTTATTTTTGCTTTTAGGAAGGATTTTTTCAACAATATTACCAATTATTCTGGCATAACTGTAACCATATTCATTTGTTTCGTCATTAATTCTTGTATATCCGTGTGCTTGCAGAAAATTTAAAAATGAAACAGTGTTAATATTATAATTTTTTATTTTCTTTTCGGAATCAAATATAGGAAACCAAAATTTTAATGGAACTGCATTTTGTTTTATTATTTCAAAATTCAGTTTTAGTTTATCTTCATGCTGCAAAAAGTCAGTAATGTCTTTACACTTGTTTCCTCTAAAATCTTTAAATTCTTTTAGTTTTTCAGGAAGCCTGATGATTTTTACGCTTAAAAATTTTAATCCAAATTTATTTGCCTGCTTAATTCCTGTTTTATCTATATCAGGAATCAGATAAATATCTCTACTAAGTAATTTCAATTTATTGTACTGTTCTTTTGTAAAATTTGCAGTCTCACTATTTAGCCAAATAACATCATGTCCAAGGCTAGCAACATTTAGAGCATCTCTATCTCCAGAACAAATAAAGGCGTCAGTCTTATGCGAAACTTCTAAGATATCCTCTTTTTTTTCAGGGATTTTAGCTACTTTATCTATGATATTTTGTAAACCAAAAATATAATCCTTGGGTTTATTTCCAATATATGAAAACCTAAATGCCTTGTCTTTACTAAGTGGTTGATAAATCTTTTTCCAGTTGCCGAAGTCAAAACAAAAAATAGGATAATTTTTGCTTGAATGAATTTGATATGTACTTCCTTCACGAATAAAATGTTTGACAGGTTTAAGGTTGAACTTATTACAAGTTTCAGAAGTTACATTTTCCCTAAAATAGCAAGTTCTGATTTTGAAAATTGTTTATTGTAAATAATTTCAAACTTATCAGCTTTCTTAACTTTTACAAATTCTGCTTCATTATTTTTAATTTCAGAAAATCGAGAAAGTTGTCCATTCAAAAAACTTTGATTTATAAAAAACAACGCTACCTTAAAATCTACATTCTCCTGCTCCATTACAAGATCAATTGCATTTATTCTTTTTCCGCTGCCATGGTCTTTTAAATACCAGATATTTTTATCTTGATAAAGATTAGTAGAAGGTATTTTTTCTTCACGAATTTTAAATTTCCCGTTTTTTTTGTTAACGCTGTTTACAGAGGTGGGGTAATAGTGAAGAAAAATATCCAAGCCATTATTTGTTTTTTTATAGAGATCTTCTATTTTTATAAAATTATTTATTTCCATTATTATGTATATCTTTATGCCCGGAATGAGAAATTCAAATATGCTTTGATATTAATCTTCTCAAACCGGACTGGGTTAAAACTACACAAGCATTCCTACTCCAATAGGAATGCTTATTTTTTTATTGCTAACTCTACTTCAGATGTACTATAGAATATTTTCCTACTAAAAGAATATTTTTTAAAATACCCTCGCTTAGCATAATTACTTAGCGTCTGTTCTGTTAAATCTAGCCATTTTGCAAGGCGCTTCGCACTTATAAGATCCAATTCTCTATTTTTTATTTTATTTT
>JAOZLS010000092.1 GCA_029934705.1 Bacteroidales bacterium
TGAAATAAAACTCATTTTATTAAATTTGTCTATTTCTATTCATATATTAATTAATGATATTAATCATAATATAAATTACAAATCAACTTTTAAAATCTGCATATTTTTTATATTTTTACCATACACTAATTTAAAAATAACTAAACCTAATAATAGATGAAATTTTTTAGTAGTAAAAAACTTACTCCCATACAAAAAGCAAAAGAATTATTAGAAGAAAAAAAATATAATGAAATAATAGATCTTCTTGAAGCAGAAAGTGATACACTCGACAGTGATGGATATTATTTTATGGCAAAAGCATGGTATTTTAAAGGGAATGAAACAAAATCAATAACTTTATTAGAAAAAGCAATTGAACTAGCTCCCAATGATTCTAAACTTTATTCAGCACTAGGAAAATCTTACTACTGGTTGAAAGAAAATAAACCTGCTAAAAAATATTTTAATAAAGCACTTGAAATTGATGAGTCTAATGCAGAAGCATATACAGGAATTGCTGATTTGCTTCAAGACGAAGGAAACCATAAGGAAGCACTAAAATGGGCAAAAAAAGCTCTTAAATATGACAAAAAAAATCATTATATATATACCTGCCTAGCCAATATTTATATGGGTTTAGAAAAATATGAAGATTCAATTAAGTATAATAAAAAAACTCTTGAACTAGGACAACGTGCCGACTATGTATTTAATAATTTAGCTTTAAATTATAATATTCTCGAAAAATATGAGCTAGCAATAGAACATGCTGAAATAGCAATTGAATTAGCACCAGAAAAAGCAACAAATTATTTTTCTTTAGGTTATGCCCATTATCAATCTGGAGATAATAAACTTGCAATTAAATCTTTTGAAAAATCGTTGGAGCTTGACTCTAGTGATAAAATGTCTATTGAATATTTAAAATTAGCAAAAGACGATTTGGAAGAAGAGATAGAAGAAACACCCAAACAATATTTTGAAAACTCTAAAACTTTCCCTAACAAATTAATAGATAGTGCTTGGGAGAAAGATTTTTATATTCAGGAAATTAATTATGGCGAAAATGGTTGGACAATCCTGTTTAATGCAAAAAAAGCTTATACCAACCAAATTTGGAGAACAAACAAGGAATATCCTAGCCAAGAAATAACCGATGGTTGGAATGATGGTTATGATATTACCGATATTGTTTATGGTAATGGCATTTGGGTTTTAGTAATGTCTAAAGGTTCAAATATTACAGGGCAAACATGGAATTACACAGCCACAGGTAAAACCCCAAGTGCTACAATACAAGAATTATACGACAAAGGCTCGGTACTAACAAACGTATGCTATGGAGAGCAAGTATGGGTGTTAGTAAGTGCAAAAGATGCAGGTTATGAAAATCAAGTTTTTAGCTATTCCGATGAATTCCCCGAGGATTTTGTTGATAAATGGTGGAAAAAAGATTACTATATTACCGATGCAACTTATGGCGATGGTTATTGGTTAATAATAATGTCAAAAATACCATCTTATAGCACTCAAAAATGGAGTACTCGAACTAAATTTCTTTCAGAAAGAATACAAGAAGCATGGGACGAAAACCAAGAAGTTACGAGTATAATTTATGGTGATGGAATATGGTTAGGAGTATTTTCTGAAATTCACCGAGAAAATACAGGAAATTTAGGTTCGGGTAGTGGAAAAACTACTCCAAAAAAACAATTAAAATCACAAGAAGAGACTCCCGATAGTCAATCTGAAATAGAAATACCCGAAATTGTTTCATTAGAAGAAATTTACGCAGAGCTGAATAGCCTTGTGGGAATGAAAGAAGTAAAAGAAGAACTTGCAAGCCTTATTCACCTAACAGAAATCAGAAAAGAACGTATAGCCAAAGAGTTAGAAGATTCATCGGTATCATTACATACAGTGTTTTTGGGAGCTCCAGGCACAGGGAAAACAACAATTGCACGGTTACTAGGTAAGTTTTATCAAGCTTTAGGCATCTTAAAAAAAGGACATGTAGTAGAAGTTGATAGATCGCAACTTGTTGGACAATATATTGGAGAAACAGCAATTCTTACTTCAGCTAAAATAGATGAAGCCCTTGACGGAATATTATTTATTGATGAAGCCTACTCTTTAGCAAGCGATAAATTTGGGCAAGAAGCGATTGATACATTATTAAAACGAATGGAGGATGACCGTAAGCGGCTAATAGTTATTGTTGCTGGTTATCCTAAGGAAATGAAGAAGTTTTTAAATTCCAATACAGGTTTAAAATCCAGATTTAATAATACATTTATTTTTAAGGACTATAAACCTAAAGAACTTCTTGAATTATTTAATTTATTAGCAAAAAACAAAGAATTTGAAGCATCAACTAAAGCACAAAAAAAACTACTGAAATATTTTAAATTTGTTTATAAATCAAGAGACGATAGCTTCGGAAATGGGCGATTTGTAAGAAATTTATTAGAACAAATATTTAAAATTCAAGCATCACGACTTTTTATACTTAAAAAAGAAAAGGGCTTTTTAAAAGATGAAGATTTAATGCTTATTACCCACGATGATGTTGAAAAAACACTAGAAGATGATTTTACCGAAGATTTAACTGACTCTTTAGAAGCTGTTATGGCAGAACTAAATAGCCTTGCTGGGATGAAAAATGTAAAAGAAAGTATTGCCTCTCTTCGTAGATTTATAAAGATTGAATCTATCCGGAATAAAGGGAAAATGAATATGTTATCATTACATTCTGTATTTTATGGACCTCCAGGCACGGGGAAAACTACTGTTGCTAGATTATTGGGACGGGTTTTTAAATCGCTTGGCGTTTTAGCAAAAGGGCATGTAGTAGAAGTTGACCGCTCAATGCTTGTAGGGCAGCATATTGGTGATACTGCTGTACAAACAAGCGAGTTAATAAAATCTGCCATCGATGGAATATTATTTATTGACGAAGCTTATACTCTTAAACCAGAAAATAGCGTTAACGATTTTGGACAAGAGGCAATTGATACTATTCTCAAAAAGATGGAAGATTATAGAGACCGAATAGTTGTAATCGTTGCTGGTTATCCCGACGAAATGGATCGTTTTATCGACTCAAATCCTGGTTTAAAATCGCGTTTCACAAAATTTTTCCATTTTGATGATTATAAAGCTGATGATTTATTGCAGATTTTTAAAATTATTGCAAAAGCAGGTAAATATAAATTAGAAGAAGACTTAGATGAAATTCTTCTACCTTTTTTCTTAAAAGCATATAATAATAGAGATAAAGCCTTTGGAAATGGTCGTTTTGTAAGAAATACTTTTGAGAAAATAAAACAAACACAAACCGATAGGCTATACACATTAGATGAAAGTGAACTTACAGAAGAGAATTTATTTACTATAATTCCTGAAGACGTTATTAAAGTAATAGATAAAATAGAATTTATAAAGAAGACAACATCTAAACCCCCAATTAGTGGAGGCTCAAGCAAAAAGAAATAATATGCAATTAGAAATATCTTATGTAGAATGTCCTCATTGTAAAAAATGGTATTCAACCATGTTTTCGCCTTCACATAGGCAATTTGAGACCCTAAGGAATTGGTCCGACGGCTCTACTATTCACCAATCTTTAGAATATTCAAATGGTCTGTTTTCAAAGTGTAACGAATGTGGCGAGTTTTTCTGGTTCAGTGATTCTAGGCAAATTAAAGATTATGAAATAGGTGTTCATGGCATAGTTTCAGCTAATAGTGCCCATGAATGTCGAAAACATATAACCGAAGGGGATAATAAAATACATAAAGATTTCTTAGAAGCAAACCCTACTTTTTGCGATAAAAATACACTTTCACATTTAACTTATCCAAAACTTGATTTGCCTGGTGAATTTTTATTAGACTTTATTGAAGATTATATCTTATTATTAGAAAAATGGAATTTAACAATTGAAAAAGAAGTTTTTTTAAGAGCTGAACTTTGGCAACTTTTAAATGATTTAGTAAGAAATGATAATAGTTTTATTTCTAAATTATTTGACAAAAGACATAGACTTTATAAAAAATATAGAACGACAAGACGAAAAAATCTTGAAAGATTATTAATATTACTACCAAAAATTGAAAAATATGAAAGTCTTGAAATATCATTAATTGAAATTGAAAGAGAATTAGGAAATTTTGAAAGAGCAAAAGTTTTAATCGAAAATCTTGATGCTACGGATAAACATAATTTCCCATTTTTTATAAAAGAAAGCCTTAAATTAATATCAAAAAAATCAACAAGTATTTTTGAATTAGATAAAATTTAATTTATGGAAGAGAATATATATATAGAAAATCAAAAAGAGCTGTTTCAAAAAAAATATGACAAATGGCGAAATGTTAACTCGAAAGATAAAGTTGAAAGACAAAAAATACTTTTAGAACTAGAAGAACTAGCTGAAATAATTAATAAAATAGATGTTGTATTTACATCGGCGATTTTTGTAAGACTCGCAGTTTTGAGTTTGATAGCAAAAAACTTTAAAATCGCAAAAAAATACTTTTTAAAAGTTATAGCCAAAGCTGATTATTTAAAAAAGGATATTGATGTTTTAGAATACGCATACAGAGGACTTGGCGATTTATATTTTGAGAAAAAGAAATATAAAAAAGCAAGCGAACAATATTTTTTACTTCAAAAAATACAAGACATAGAAGAACTTTTAGAAGAAGATATTTTGCAAATGACCACTGCTATGTTAAATACAAATAACCAAAAATATTTAAAAGCAGCAGAACAATTATTGCAATATCTTTTTGTCGAAGGTTTATGTGATGATAAAATGGATCATCTATTTTCAACACAAGCAAATAATAATATGGGAATTATAAAATATAAACAGGGGAAATATAACGAAGCAAAACCATATTTAGAAAAAGCCCTTACCTTATATAAACAACGAAAATGGGATTGTAAAAACATAAGCCGTTTGCTAAATAATATTGCCGATACTGATGAAAATAAACCTTTATCGTCTCCTAATAAATAAAAATATGGATTATTCTAAAGATGAAATACTAGATGCTTTTCTTGAACGAATATGTTTATATAAAGACGGGCAAGTAATTTATGAGGTATTTGTAAAAAGCATTAAAGTAGATGATATGGGAACTAAATTTGAACTTGTAATATGTAATAATATACAAGCTACTAACTTTTATGGTGACCTTGAGTATGAAGAAAAAAACGACCAGATGAATACTAAACTTCACTTTTCGGGAGCGTGGGAAATAACCAGTTTTCGTGATATGCGAATACATATTGCTTATGTTAATGCAGAATTAAACGCAAATCCTAAATCGTTACAGCTTTTTAAAAATGGCGAACTCGATTTTTTTAAACTTTGGCAACGAACTAAATAACATTTATTTATAGCAACTATACATTAAAACAAACTAAAATGAAAGTACGTGATTTAGAATGGTGGATAATTAGCATTATGGGCATAATAGCCTTTTCATTATCGCTAATTGGCTTTAATATTCTATTTACAGAAGCCGGGATTGAGCGGAATTATATCGATTTAGCATTCCAGTCAATAAAAACATTTGGTATGGAATTTACCGATGGATTCAAATCACCACTACCATGGCAACTCGAAATTTCAAGGTGGCTTTCACCAGCATTGGTTCTGTATATTGCAGGAAAAACAATACTTTACCTTATACGACGAGAGTTTAAATTTGGATTAATAAAATATAAAAGAAATCACATAATTATTACCGCATTAAATCAAAAATCAAGATATTTAATTTCCGATTTACTAGCAAATGGCGAAACAGTAATTGTTATAGCCGAAATTGAAGACCCTCGAAAATTAGATTTAGTCGAAAAAGAAGGTGCTGTAATTGTTGAAGGAGATATTTTATCTAATAAATTTTTGAAGAATATTGCTGCTCAAAAAGCAAAATTAATGGTTTTTATTGATGAAAATGATGAAACAAATATTTCTGTAGCATACTCTGTTTACAATTTTGTGGTGAAACATAGGAAAAATGATAAACAAATATTATACACACATGTAGGCGACGATTTAAAATTAAATGAATTAAAAGAATTAAAGTTTTTTGAAGAATTAACAGAGAAAAATAAGCATAATACAACTTGCGAAATACGTATATTTTCGGCAAATGAGAGAGCTTCTCGGGTTTTGTTTTTAAAATACTCGCCCGATGTTTTTACTAAAATTAGCTCACCAACAGATAAGCAAATTCATATCGCAATAATAGGGTCAAAAACTCTTGCACAAAGTATGATTATTCGTTTTGCAAGACTTGGACATTACGCAAACCTTAAAAATATAAAAATTACATTATTTCACGATGGTAAAAATATTGCAAATAAAATAGAACGAAATTTCAAAAATATTAATAGCCTAATAGAGCTAAAAACAATAAACGAAGATTTAGAATTGTTTGATGCAGATAAATTTGAAACTCAGCACAAAGAACATCCATTTTCGTCGGCATATATTCTTTGCGAAGACGACTCTTTATCATCTGAAATCTTAAATAAACTTGCTAAAATTGAAACAGAAAATGAATTAGATGTTATTTTAAGCCTAATAAACCCCAACGGTATTTTGAGTAAATTATATACCGCATCTAAAATTGACAATATTATTCTTCATAAATTTAATATTATAGAAGAATCGTTTACAATGGATGCTTTAATTTCTGAAAAGTTAGATGAACTTGCTAAAATTATTCATAACGATTATTTAAGTAGTTTAAAAACGTTTAATCCAAACAAAACCTCACATCAAGCGTGGGAATTATTACCAATCGATTTTAAAAATCAAAATAGAGAGCAAGCCGATCATATATTTGTAAAACTTAGAGCTTTAGGCGTTGAAGCTAAAGATATTGATAAAGTGAATTTAACCGCCAAGCAAGTTGAGCTATTGTCGGAAATGGAACACGACAGATGGTGTGCACATATTATTTTAAGTGGTTGGAAATATGGAAAAGTAAGAGACGATAAAAAGAAAATTCATACAGATTTAATTCCTTATGAAGAATTAACCGAAGAAATAAAACAATACGATAGAGATGCTGTGTTAAATATTCCAAAATTATTGCATAAAATGACAACCAAATCATAAAACTTAAGTATGAAAAATATTGAAAAAACATTATCAAAAGCCAATACATTATTTGATAATAAGGAATATAAAGAAGCCTTAAATCTTTTTATTAAAGTTTATAATTATAAGGAAGAACAACAAGATGATGAGAACCTATCAACAATAGAAATGGTTCTTAATAAAATATGTACATCTTGTTTAGTAATAAACGAATTTGAAAATACAGAAAATTATTTTGTTGAATTATATAACTTCACAATATCTAAATACGATGAGCTTAACTTTGACACAACAACAGCTATCTCAAAACTTGCTCAATATTATTATAAAACTGAAAATTATAAAGAAGCCAAAGAATATTTTGCCCAAGCATACAAGATAAGGGTTAATGTATTAGGAAAAGAAGATGCTTATACATTAGGTACAGTAGAATGGTTGCGTGCAACATTAATGAACCTAAGTAATTGGAAAGAAGCCGAACAAATTTACAGCGAAATTCCTAAAATACGACGAAAATTAGTTAGTGCAGACAGTCCTGTTTTACTTAATTCTATACATAACCTTGCTGGTATTTATTATGAACTGGAAAAATATACAGAGGCAGAAGAATTATATATTGAACTAATAACTCAATATGAAAAAAGCCTTGAGTTAAATTCAACTAAAACAATAAACGCAAAATTAGGATTATCAGATGTTTACTATTGGAACAATAATTCGCCCAAAGCAGTTGCTCTTTTAAAAACAATGTTGGAAAACTATACAACAGAGTATGATAACAACGAGACCACAGCAAAAATAATGTATAAACTGGCTGAAAACTTAACATATATACCAAATAAAGGTAGAGAGGTTGAGTATTATTTAAAAGAAGTTATTCCAATATATGAAAATGAAATTGGCTTAAATAATTTTAAAATATTAAATGTATATTACGATTTAGCTATCTGTTATTCTGAACGTTTAAAAGATTATGTTGAGGCACAAAAAGCATTTAATATTATTTTAGAAAGAGCAGAGGAAAGCATTTCTTTTGATTCGTGGTTGCTGTTAAATAGCTTATTTGAACTTGGCAAACTGCATTACGATAATTTTGAAGATAGTGAAAATGCTATGATGTATTTTCAACAAGCACTAAGTATTATTTCAAAATCGGACAATAATAATAGTGAAAAAACAATGAAAATATATTACTACATAGCAAATATATTAATTGATAATAACGATTTGGATAGAGCAAAACCGTTAATTCTAAAATCAATAGAGTCTTCTAAATTAGTTTTTGGCTTAAAACATAAAGTAACCAGTTCTTTTGTTTTATTATTTATACAAGCTTTTCCAAAAGATTCTGAAGCACAAAAATTAGCGTTAGAATTTAGAAACGGAAACGATGAAGAGAACTCTTTAACAAGTTATGTTACAAAGTCTTTGATGACTAAAATAAATACTAAAAAGGTGAGAGTCTTTATTTCTTCTACATTTAGAGATATGATGCCAGAAAGAGAGTATTTAATGAAAAATGTTTTCCCAAAATTAAGAAAATTATGTAGAAACAAGGGTTATGATTTTACCGAAATTGATTTAAGATGGGGAATTACCGAAGAAGACGCAAAAAAAGGAAAAGTTATTGAAATTTGTTTGAATGAAATAGATAAAAGTCGCCCATTTTTTATTGGTATGATTGGCGAAAGATATGGTTGGGTGCCTGAATACGAAAAATCATCAGGATTTAAAAAAATGCTAAATAATTACAATTGGCTCGAAAATGATATTCAAAATGGGTTGAGTGTAACAGAAATGGAAGTTCAATATGGCGTTTTGCGAAACCCAAAAATGAAAGGTAATGCCTTTTTCTATTTACGAGATGAAAATCTAACCCCAGAGGGCGAAGGTTTTTTTGAAACAAAAGGTTCAACTGAACACGATAAATTACTGATATTAAAAGATAATCTAAAACAACAAGATGAGTATCCTACTGAAGATTATTCATCAGTCGAGTATTTAGGGAATTCAATTTTTAATAATTTAAAACAAGCAATTTTTGGTGATGAAAAGAACGAAAATAATTTATCGGAAATAGACCACAATAGAGATAAACAAATAAACTATGTAAAAACATATTCAGACTTTTATATCCATGAAAGCAAAGTAACGAAGACTATTACTAAATTTTTAAAATTCTCAAAACGAGCTGCTAATAAATTAGTTGTTTTTGGTGAAAAGGGTAGTGGTAAAACAGCTATGTTGGCAAATTATATAAAATCACATTATGCTGAGAATAAAAACAAATTTTTATTCTTTCATTTTGCCGAAGCCGATGCGGATAATAAAAACAACTTTGAAATTGTAAGAAGAATAATAACTGAAATTAATTTACTGCAAAAAACAGATATTAATCCTGACAGTGTTAATGAGCAAAATCCGGCACCAGTTCTTGAAGCTATTTTTCAAAAAGTAAAAAAAGAAATAATAATTGTTATTGATGGATTAGAAAAAGTTAAAACACACGAGTTTTTTTCAAAGCTATTTTGGTTACCACAAAATATACCAGCAAATATAAAGTTTATTGTTTCAACTAATAATAAAGAAATTTTTAATACTTTAATAAAAAATAAATATCAATCAATTATAATTGAAACTCTTACTAAAAAAAAGCGAAAAATATTTATTAATACATATTTGAATAAATTTGGGAAAAAATTATCTGAAGAAATAATTAATAAAATAGTGAAAGATGAAGTCTCAGAAAAGCCATTATCGCTTAAACTTTTATTAGATGAAGTTAGAATCTTTGGTGTTTTTGAAGAGCTCAATGAATTTATAGATAATTATTTAAGTGCAAATAATGAGACCGAACTCTTTATTAAACTTTTTGAAAGATTAGAAACCGATTATGAAGAAGAACATCAAGGGCTGGTGGGTAAAGCTTTATCATTTATTGCATTATCAAAGCATGGACTTACCGAAGGCGAAATTATTAAACTCACAAAATCTGCTACTTTATATTGGTCGCCAATATATAATTCGCTCGAAAATTATTTGTATAGAAATTTAGGTCAGCTCTCAATTAATAATGAAGACTTTACCCAAGCTGTGAAAATTAAATATTTGAATAGCGAGAGTAAAATTAATCATTATCATACGGAACTACTAGAGTATTTTCAAAATATTGACGATAAAGAACGAAAATTTGATGAGCTAAGTTATCACCTTTACAAATTAGGTGAAATGGAAAATCTAAAAAATCATCTGTCTGATGTTGATGTGTTTATGTTGTATTATGCAAATGACCCAATGCTAATTATAAAATATTGGAATCAGCTTAAACAAGAATTTGATATAATTGAAACATATAAAAGTGTAATATTAAATTATGAACAAAAACCTAATGTAAACTTAGCCGAATTAATTGAAATTGTTAATAAAATAGGAACTTTTGTAAATTCAGTTTTAACAGGTGTTACTGAAAATCGAATTTTCTTTCCTAAAAAAGCACTGCAAATTACAAAAAAAATATATTCGACTAACCATATTGAAATTGCAAAAGCACGCACAAAATTAGTTTCTGCATATAGTAATTTTGATGATAAAAAAGCTGAAAAACACGCTTTAAAAGCTCTAATTGTTTTTGAATATAATAATGTTCGAGATATGAAGTATGTAAGCGTATTGTCTTCATTAAGCGGTATTTATATAAGACAAAAAAGATTTGCTAAAGCAAAAAAACTTATAAAAAATGAGCAAGAATGTATTGCAAAAATATGGAAAGGTGAGAGTTTGGTTAATTGCAACTCTCTTAATAAACTTGCCGAAATATCTATGCAAAAAGGTAAATATGAGAAAGCAATTAAATACTATAATGAATCAATAGCAATTATTAAACGATATGGTGGTGAAAAAAATCAAATGATATTTTCTATTCTAACATTTCTGTCGGAAATTTATATGGAAATGGAAATGTTTGACAAAGCATTAGAAACAGTTAATGATTCTATTGATATAGGAATTAACGTTTTAGGTGAAAATCACACATCAATTATTTCATCGCAATTAATGAAAGCTACAATTTTATTTAATTTGGATAATTTAAAAGGAGCTAAAAATATATTATCAGAATATTACCCCAAAAGCAAGTCGGTTTTAGGTGAAGAACATACTTTAACTCAAACTTATCTTAAACTATTGAACAAAATTAATAAAAATATTGGTGGTTTTGTATAAAAAAACATTGTACCTTGTTGTATGAAAAAAATAACCTTTATTACTAGCACGTTATTAATTATTTTACTTTTTTCGTGTAAAACTGTAAAAGAATGTCCTGAATTTAATTATTCAGATTTACAAGAAGTCTGTTATAATGAATTTGATACACTTACTTTTATGAATTCACAAAGTGAAGAGTTTAATATTTATATCCAAGAATTTTATTTCTCTACGAGTTTTGAGCAAGAATGCTCAGGTGTTGAAAGGGTTTGTCCTTGTTTAAATAATGTTGAAGTTATGGCAACTAATACTTTAACTAATAATCCGTTTGTGTTTTTAAGAATGGAGCAAAGTGATGTTTCCGAAATGCAAATTTTTAAATATCAAGTGTTTGATTTCTATTTTGAAATTGATTTTATTAATGAAGTTTCAAATATTGATGATTTGTAATCAGCAACTTTGTATCCGCAGATTTTCGCAATTGAAAACCCGCAAATTT
>JAOZLS010000093.1 GCA_029934705.1 Bacteroidales bacterium
ATAAAATATAAAAAAAACTGAATCCTATATTATTAGTATTCAGTTTTTTATTTAAGAAATCGTTATTTAGAAAACGAATTTAAGTATTTGATTTTTATCATATATTAATTTAATTTATATTTGAAGTTCATAATATAGCATGCGGGTGTCGCATCAAATCATTAAAATAATATATAAATAGATGAATAAAGAATTAATACCTTGGTCTGATATATTTTCTATTGATAAAAAAATAATAGATTCGCAACATAAAATATTAATAAAATTAATAAATGAGCTTTATGCTGCATTCTTAGATGGTAAAGCAAATGACCATATCAGCAATATTCTTGATGAACTTACAAAGTATACAGTTTCTCACTTTAAAACAGAAGAAGTTTTTTTTGAAGAAGTTAATTACGATGATGCGGATAATCATAAAAAAGAACATCAGGATTTTGTTGATAAAGTTGTAGATTTTAAAACTAAGTTTAAAGAAGGAGATGTCTCACTATCCTACGATATTATGAATTTTTTAAGAGATTGGCTTCAAAATCATATTCTCGTTTCTGACAGAAAATATATTTCATATTTAAAATAAATAACAAGCCAACTGGATAAAACCAAAAATAATAATGCAATAGCACGGTTTTTGCTGTTAATGCTTTATTCTAATAATTTATTACAGACAGGAGAAATCTATTTAATAAGATTCATGACTAGAATTAAAATGTTTGCTTTGCTATTTGCGTTGCTCTTTTTTAATAGTATGGGAGGTTATGCTCAAAAATTATCTAAAGTAGATAGTTTAAAAAACTTACTTGTAACAGTTGGAGAGCTCGATAAAGCAAATGTGTTAAATAAACTATGTTGGAAATTAAGAAACTCATATCCCGAAGAGGCTGTTGAATACGGGAAATTATCAATTATATTATCAAAGCAATATAATAATTATGAAGAATTAGCTAAGGCTTACGGCTTTTCTGGGGTTGCTTATCGAAATCTAGGTAATTATTCTCAGGCCTTTGATAGCTATTTTGAAGGGCTAAAGATAAGCCAAAAACATAAACTTAAAGAGCAAGAAGGATATGCCCTTATAAATATTGGTAATTTATATATTTATCAAGAATCTTATGATGATGCAATACAATATCTCGAAAAAGCAGTGATAATTGCAAACGAAATTGACAATACAAAAATGATTGCGTATTGTAATCTAAATATTGGGCGAGCGTTGTTGCTTAAAAATAATTTTTCAGAATCATTAAACTATCTTCAAAAGACTCTAAAAATAAGAAAAGAATTAAACGATAAAGAAGGTGAAGCAACTTGCCTAAAATATATTGCCGACTCATACCTTGGACAAAATAAAATTGACAGTTCATATACTACTTATATTTTAGCATTAAGTACCACAGTATTGTCCGATAATGATTTACTTAGTGATATATACTCTAAATTAGCTGAGATTTCGTTGTTAAAAAGAAATTTTAAAGATGCTGAAAACTATGCTAAAAAAAGTTTAGATGAGGCTCTATTTGTCGAAAGCAAACTAAGAATACGTAATTCTTATCAAATATTATATAATATAAACATAGAGTTAAAGCGATATAAAGAGGCCTCGGAGTTTTCAAAACTTATAGTCTTATATAACGATAGCCTTTTTAACCAAACATTAAGTCAGAAAATATTAAATATAAAATATAGTGCCGAGAATGAAGCAAATCAAGCTGAAATTGATTTTTTAAATAAAGAAAAGCAAATAAATGCCAACGACCTAAAAAGATTAAGACGTTTTCAAATAATATTAGTAACTATAGTAATTATTATGTTTTTACTAATAATTCTTGGTGTAGTTTTAAGAAATAGATTGAAAACGACAAAAGAAAAAAAAGAGGAGCTACTTGAAGCTAATAATAAATTGCTTGAAGAAGAAAAATTAAAGCTTCAAGAAGATAAAAAAGATAATAATAATAGGATTATTCTTGCTAATATTGTAGATCATTCTTTAAACAATAACCTTTCATTAAATGATTTTTTACAAATAGCATTAAATGAAATTATTAGTATTTCGTGGTTAAACTTAAAAGTTCAAGGAGCTATATTTTTAACAAATAAAGATGGAAACCTTGAAATGGTTGCCGAAAAAAATATTGGAGAACTTCGTTTAAGAGAATGTTCTACAGTAAATAAAGGAGAATGTATCTGTGGAGAAGCAGTTGCCAAAAAGAAATCTTTTATAGGAGGCGAATTTCGCTCTAAATTTGAACTAAACAAAAAGGAAATTCCGCACATTCATTTCAAAAATCCAATAATATTAGGTAACGAGGTCTTAGGCTTATTAAATTTATATGTTGGAAAAGATGTGGAAATTAGAGAAAAGGATATAAATTTTCTTGGTAATATTTGCTACTCTTTAGCACAAATTATTAAACAAAAGCAACTGCAAATAAGCCTAGAAGAACAAAAAACCAATCAAAATATTTTAAATCAAAAATTATTTGCTCAAAGCCTAGAGGTAGAACAGCAAAATATTAATATTGCATCTAAAAATAGTGAATTAAGTATTCAAAAAGAAGAATTGCAAGCCACCGTAGATGCCTTGGCTGAAGCAAAAAATAGAATTATAGGGCAACATAAAAATATTACAGATAGCATAAATTATGCTAAGAATATTCAAAGTGCAATGCTGACAAACAATAAGATTATTTCTACTTATTTTGCAGGAGGACATTTTATCTTGTTTAAACCCAAAGAAACAGTTAGTGGAGACTTTTATTATGTAAATAAAGTTGATGATAATTTAATTTTTTCTGTAGCAGATTGTACAGGGCATGGAGTTCCCGGTGGGTTTATTACAATATTAGGTATTACATATTTACATGATATTATTAGAAGAACTGAAACCGATACACCAGGTGAAGTTTTAAATATTTTACGATTACGAATAAAAGAAATTTTTAAAACTTTTGGTAACGACAATAATAATGGTTTAGACATTGCATTTTGTGCCGTAAATACTAAAACAAATGTTCTGCAATATGCTGGAGCATATAATCCTCTTTGGATTATTCGTAATAGCGAATTAATTGAAATCAAAGCAACACGTAACCCAATTGGCTTTTATCCAAAAGAAAAACCTTTTAAAAATAACGAAATTCAATTACAGAATAACGATAAAATATATATATTTACTGATGGATATCAAGATCAGTTTGGAACTAATAATAAAAAATTTACAAGCAAGCGCTTTAAACAACTAATAATTAGTGTTTCTCACCTACCAATGCCAGAACAAAATGATATTTTATTAAATACATTAAAAGACTGGCAAGGAGATACTGATCAAATTGATGATATAACTGTAATGGGTATTGAGTGGAAGTTATAATGAAATCTAACTTTTTAAAATATAGACTCTTCTATTTTTGTTGTTAAAAGTTCTAACGCTTTCATGCCTAGTAATGAGTTTCCTTTTGAATTTAATTTAGGACTCCAAACAGCAACCGAATATTTATTTGGATGAACAGCAACAATACCGCCTCCAACTCCACTTTTACCAGGAAGCCCAACTTTAAAAGCAAACTCGCCAGATTCATCATAAAAACCACAAGTCTGCATTATAGAATTAATCCTTTTTGTCTTGCTAACACTGAGTATCCTTTCTCCTTCAGACTTTAATACACCGTGGTTTGCATAAAGTAAAAATGTATTTGCCAAATCGTAACTCGACATTTCTATCGAACACATTTTGTAATATAAGTCTAATATATTATCAATATCATTATTTATATTGCCAAAAGATTTCATTAAATTAATTAAAGCCTTATTCGTATAACTCGTTGCTTTCTCCGACTCTGCAACCTTTAAATTAAAATCGATATTAGAATTCCCCGAAATTCTTTTTGTGAAATCTAAAAGTTCTTTCTCCGGATTGTTATAAATATCAAATAAAATGTCGCATATTACTAATGCCCCTGCATTAATAAATGGGTTACGAGGTATTCCATTTTCATATTCCAACTGTACTAAAGAGTTAAAAGCACTGCCCGAAGGCTCTACTCCAACTCTTGACCAAAGTTTTTCGCCAAGAATAGAATATGCCATTGTAAGTGAAAAAACTTTTGTAATACTTTGTAATGAAAAGAAATCTAAGTTATTACCTAAACTAAAATCTTTACCATCTACGGTAATTATGCTAACTGCAAAACTCTCAGGATTAATACGAGCCAACTCAGGAATATAATCAGCAACTTTCCCGTCATTAGTTATTAATCCTATCTCTTTTTCTATTTCTATAAGAATATTCTGAAAACTCATTATTGCATTTTATCTACTCAAAAAAAGTTAAAGTTGCATTAAACTAACTGTTTTTCTACAAAATCCATTAATTCTCCAATATATTCGGCTGAAAAATTAAACTCTATACCTGCTGTTTTGTAAATTTCTGGTATTGGCTTTGAATAACCTAATTTTAAAGCATTCTCAAAATTATTAAGAGCCGTTTCTTTATTATTCAAATAATTTCGCCATACAGCAATTGCTCCTAGCTGTGCAATTCCGTATTCTATGTAATAAAAAGGAACCTCAAAAATATGAAGTTGACGTTGCCACGCACTATCAAAATATTTTTCGTAGCCTTGCTTGTCAATTATTTTACTTCCAAATTCGGCAGCTGTTTCTTTCCAAATCTTTTCCCGTTCTTCGCTGTTATGGTCTGGTGTTAAATATAATAAATGTTGAAATTTATCTACAATAGCAATCCATGGTAAAACTTTCAACACACCTTCTAGCTGATGTCTTTTTGCTCGTTTTAAGTCTTCTTCATTATCAAAAAACTCATCCCATGCGCTCATCGATATTAGCTCCATCGACATTGATGCTAACTCTGCAACTTCGGATGGTAGCCCCTTAAAATCTACAAGTTCTAAATTACTACTTAAAAATGAATGAACAGCGTGTCCGCCTTCGTGCATAAGAGTTTCAACATCTCTTAAATTTCCTGTCGCATTTGTAAATATAAATGGAATATTACTTTCGTACAATGGGTAATTAAAACCTCCAGGAGCTTTACCTTTGCGTGATTCTAAATCTAAATACGAGTTTTTCTTCATTGTAGAAAGAAATTCGCCATATTTAGGTCTTATTCGGGTAAAAACTTTAATTGATTTCTCAATTAATTCATCGGTGTTTTTAAAAGGAATAAGCGGCGCTTTTAATTCTTCATCAACCTCTAAATCATAAGGTTTAAGAGTATCTACACCAAGCTTTTGTTTTCGTGAATTATGTATTTTTTCAACAATTGGTAAAACTTTTTCTTTTATTGAGTTATGAAAAGTTATGCAATCATCAATATTATAGTCAAACCGCTGCATTGCCGAAAATTTATAATCTCTAAAATTATCGAAATCAGCATTCTTTGCAATTTTTTGTCTTAACGAAATAAGTTCAGTAAGTACATTATCCAGTTTTTCTTTATCTTGAAGTCTTCTTTCGTTTATAAGTTCGTAAACTTCTTTTCTAATATTTCGGTCGGTATTTTTAAGAAAATTTGCTGCTTTTTGTAGGGTCATTTCTTCGCCATTATAATTTATTGTCATTTTTGCAGCAATATTTCCATAATCTTGCTCTTTAAGTTGCATTTCGGCAAAAATAGGGATATTTTCATTTCTAAAAATTTCAATATTTCTTTTAATTGCTCTTATCGCAACAAAATATTTTTCATTATCAATTTCTGACAAGAATTTAGATTCAAGAAGTTTTTTGTCTAGTAAATCGGAATATTCAGCAGCTTTTGGTTCAATTTCGCTTACAAAGAAGTTAAAACTATCGGCAAGTTTAGTGTCGGTAGTATCGCAATTCATTTTTATATATCGCCAAGCAAGGTCTTCTTCTAAAAAAGAAATAGTTTCGCTTCTATCCTCCCACCATTTTATAAGTTCTTCGGACGATTTTATTTCGCGATTTAATAAATTTTCAAGATATTCTTTAATATCTTCCCACTTTTCAACTTTTAAATCGTTGTTTATAAAATTTCGTTGTATTTTCATCGTTAAAGTTTTAATATGTAATTTTGTTAAACTAGTCCGCTTATAAAATTTGCAATTAACTTTTGTAAATTGGTTATTTCCCAGAAAATATGAGTTTTGTACAAATTGTAATATTGACTAGCTATAATTTAAAGTATCGCAATTTAAAACAAAATTATATTATTAGTAGCAAATATGCTAAAATGTTGTTATAATTATGAACCTAAAAGTTTATATTTGCTATTATTTAATTTGAAAAATAATAATTATTAATTGTTAGTTAGGTAATATGAAAAAAATAATATTATATTTTGCATTGCTATTGCCAGTTTTGGCTAATGCACAAGTGGGCGGAAACGGCGTTTTCCAGTTTCTAAATTTAACAAATTCGGCAAGAGTTGCTTCGTTAGGTGGTAATAATATTTCTATTTATGACGATGATTTGAATTTGGCTTTTCATAATCCTGCATTGCTAAATGACAGTATGAATAATAAATTGGTTTTAAATTATGTGTCCTACTTTGCCGATGTTAGTTTTGGTTATGCTTCGTATGCTAATTCGTATAAAAATTGGGGAACTTTTGCTTTAGGAATTCACTATGTAAATTATGGCGATTTTATTGCAGCCAACGAAATGGGAATTATTACAGGAACATTCTCTGCTGCCGACTATTCCTTTAATATTATGTGGTCAAAAGATATTACCGATAAAATTTCGGGAGGCATAAGCATGATTCCTATATATTCTCACCTAGAAACATATACATCTTTAGGTTTAGCATTTAATGCAGGAGTAACTTATCATACCAAAGATGATTTTTCTGCCTCATTCTTATTAAAAAATATGGGAGCACAGCTAAAACCTTATTATGAAGGACATACTGAGAACTTACCATTTGATATTCAGATGGGAGTTTCAAAAAAGCTTGCTCATGCACCTTTTCGAGTTAATTTAACTGCCCATCATTTACATAAATGGGATTTGCGATACGATGTACCCAATAGTACTTCAAATAATATATTTAATGAAGAAGAGGATGAACCTAAAATAGATATTACAGGTATTTTGGATAATAGCATGCGACACTTAATTTTTGGATTAGAGTTTCTGCCTTTGAAAAGTTTCTATACAGCTTTTTCATTCAATTATATGAGACATCAAGAATTAAAAATATATGAGAAAGCTGGAATGGTAGGTTTTTCTTGGGGCTTTGGCTTAAAGCTTAAAAAGTTTGGAATTAGTTTTGGTCGTTCAAGTTATCATTTAGCAGGAGGCTCAAATCATTTTTCTTTCAACCTAAATTTAAATAATATGGGACAAAAGAAAGTGAAAAAGGTTAATTGATAATTAATTTGAAAATGTTGTTTAGATAGGTGTATAAAGCTTAACGTTCTGGGCAACTGCAAAATTGCAAAATAAACAACAGAAAAAAAAGAAAAACAAAAAAATGAAAGATAAAAAACTTCGTTTTCTTATCTTTGTATTTTAATCAAGAAAATATGTCATTATTCCAAAAATCAGTAACAAACAAATATCTCAAAAACCTTGATACCAAAAAAGTAGATAAGGCTTTTGAGAACTTTCGAAAATTCTACGGTAATAAAATGAGATTGGCAAATATAATGCAACTCAAAGAAGAAAATTACCAAGAAGGTTTTTTGCGTGAAATATTTGTTGAAACTTTGGGATATATTATAAATCCAGACGAAAATTATAATCTGACAACCGAATTTAAAAACCAAAAAGATGCACGAAAAGCAGACGGAGCAATTCTAAAAAACGGAAAAGCAATTGGTGTAATCGAGCTGAAATCAACAAAAACAAAAAATCTTGAAAGCATAAAAGAACAAGCTTTTGGATATAAAAATAATCAACCTGATTGTAAATATGTAATTACTTCAAATTTTCAAAAATTGCGTTTTTATATCGACAATGCAACAGAATACGAAGAATTTGATTTATTTAAACTAAACAAACAAGATTTTAAACTCTTGTATCTTCTTTTAAGTGGGGAAAGTATTTTTAGCGATTTACCCGAAAAACTAAAAGAAGAAACAAAATTCCACGAAAACGACATTTCAACCAAACTTTACGAAGATTACAAACATTTTAAAGACAAAATATTTGAAAATCTACTAAAAAACAATCCACAATACGATAAATTAACACTGTTTAAAAAGTCGCAAAAATTATTAGACCGTTTTCTGTTCATATTTTTTGCCGAAGACAGCGGACTAATTCCGCCAAATGCTGTAAGCAAAATTGTAGAACAATGGAAAGTATTTATTGAAGAAGATGAATATTTTACACTTTACAGCCGTTTTCAAAAACTGTTTACGCATCTTGACAAAGGACACATTTATAAAAAGTGGGGAGAAATTCCTGCATATAATGGCGGACTTTTCCGAAACGATGAAATTTTGGACAGTTCAGAAGTAAAAATTGATGATGAAATTCTTGAAAAAGACAGTTTAAAACTTTCTACTTATGATTTTAGTAGTGAAGTGGACGTAAATATTTTGGGACATATTTTTGAACATTCATTAAACGAAATTGAAGAAATTACAGCCGAATTACACGGTGAAAAGTTAGACAAAAAGAAAAGTAAAAGAAAGAAAGACGGCGTTTTTTACACGCCAAAATATATTACAAAATATATTGTAGAAAACACAGTAGGCACACTTTGTAAGGAAAAAAAAGAAGAATTACAGATTAATAATTTGCTGATTAATGAAACATACCGCAAAAAAGACGGAAAAACCAACGAAAAAGGAAAAAAACTGTTTAAAACGCTAAACGGTTACAAAGATTGGCTTTTAACTCTAAAAATTCTCGACCCCGCTTGCGGAAGTGGTGCTTTTTTAAATCAAACGCTTGATTTTTTAATTGCCGAACACAAACAAGCCGATGATTTAATTGCAGAATTAACAGGCGATGGTATCAGAATGTTTGACACCGACAAAGCAATTCTTGAAAATAATATTTACGGCGTAGATATTAACGAAGAAAGCGTTGAAATTGCTAAACTTTCGCTTTGGTTACGAACAGCACAAAAAGGCAGACCACTTTCTGATTTATCAGGCAATATAAAATGCGGAAACTCACTGATTGACGACCCCGAAGTTGCAGGAGATAAAGCATTTGATTGGCATAAAGAATTTCCTCACGTTTTTAATCCGGAAATTAAAGAGAAAAATTATCAAAAATTACCGGAAATTAAACCGGATTATGTAAAACTCATAAAAGAAAAAACAAAAGAAGCTGAAAAATTAGCAAAAGAAGCGGTTGAGATTTCTAAAAAAGTGTATGAATATGCTGAAAAGATACAACAAGTAAATGAACCAGATGTAACTTACGGCATACAAACAAAAGGCGGCTTTGATGTGGTGTTGGGAAATCCGCCTTATGGTGCTAAAATATCAAAAGAAGAACAAAAATTCCTCAATAATAAATACATCAAAGGAGGAAGTGAAACAGTTATTTCTTTTTTAAAATTATCTGAAAGTCTTCTGAGAAATAATGGAACATTAGGTTTTATTATCCCAAAATCATTTAGTTATGCTTCAAACTACAAAAATATTAGAACTTTTTTAAGAAGCAACGTTACTCAAATTGTTGATTGTCAAAAAGTTTGGAAAGAAGTAAAATTAGAGCAAGTAATTGTTTTATTTACTAAAAATAAATTGTCCGACTTTTACAATACTTCAATTCTTGAAAATCAAGAGGTTAAAAAAGTTGGAAAAATTAAAAAAAACACATTTGAAAAGTATGGTTTTTTCTTGAACAACGTTAATAACAAAGAATTAGAAATTTCAAATAAATTAACAAAAGATAATTTATTTTTAAATGACATTTCAACTAATAGTCGTGGTGGTATTTTTCAAAAACATTTAACAAATGATGGTGATTTTGAAGTTTTAGGTGGTGCTGAAATTCAAAGATACGGAATTGTGGGAATAAAAGGAAAAGTTAAAGCAGAAATTGTTGAAAATGAAATAAAAACATCAATAATAGAAAATTCAGTTTTAGTTCAAAATATTGTAGCACATATTGAAAACCCCAAACCACATATAAAAATAACAGCTTGTTTACCTGATAATTTTTCATATAAAATTGTAGATACAATTAATCAGATTGTTGTAAATGCAAATTATTCAAATAAATTAATTTGGATAATTTTAAATTCAAAATTAATAAACTGGTATTCTTATAGATTTATTTTTGGAAAAGCAATAAGAACAATGCACTTTGATAGTCCTGTTACGTCAAAAATCCCAATCAAGGAAATTCCCAAAGAAGCCCAACAACCATTCATTGAAAAAGCGAATTTAATGCTTTCGTTAAACAAAGAATTACAAACAAAAGCAGAAAAATTCATAAAACGGATAAAATCGAACTTAGAAATAAAGAAAATCACAAATAAACTCAATAACTTCTACAATTTTGACTTTAAAACCTTTGTTTCGGAACTCAAAAAGCAAAAAGTAAAGCTAAATTTCAAAGACCAAGACGAGTGGGAAGATTATTTTGACAGTTACAAAACAGAAATCAACAAATTACAACACCAAATAAATCAGACAGATAACGAAATTGATAAAATGGTGTATGAATTATACGAACTTACACCCGAAGAAATTGAAATTGTGGAAAATTCGGTGAAATAAAAAACTATGGAAAATTGTTTACAAATAGCCGACCATTGGGTTACAATAATAGCAGGTCTTTTTACTGTATTGCTTGCAATAACAGCAACTTGGCTTGCATATAGAACTTATATTTTAACAAAGAAAGATAAACAAAAAACAATTGCAATAAACGAATTAAAACAACAAACAAAAAAACTAGAACAACTTTATTTTATGCAAATAGCTCCACACTTTGTTGTAAAACCACACGTTTCAGATTACACAAAAATTGTTAATATTGGTGGCGATGCCTATAATACTAATGTTTTATCAAATAAAGTAATAAAACCGGAACAACAAAGATTTATCGATATATTTAAAGAGTTCTACTCATCAGGTACTGAAAAAACAATAAATTATAATGCTTTTAAAGAACATAAACTAATATTTAGCTTTGAAGATAAATTAGGAAACCAATATCAACAAACTCTTTTTGTAAAGACTGGAAAGTTTTCAAACCTAATCAAAAATAAGATAAATGAAAAAGACTAAAATCACAATAAAAGGCACTGAAATAGCTTTATTCTCAAAAAATGAAGACTATTTTATCTCTTTTACAGATATAAACAAATAAATCTAATATTACTGATTTCCGTAACATTAAAAATTAAGAAAAATGGATAAAATAGAAGTTGAAGAAACAATTATTCATCTCACACAGCATAATAAAGAAGATTATATTAGCCTAACTGATATGCTGAAATATAAAGAAAGCGGAGGTTTAATATTCAAATGGTTAAGTAATAAGAATACAATCGAATTTCTTGGTGTTTGGGAAGAAATTTATAATCCTAATTTTAATTACACCGAATTCGGTGTAATTATGTCCGAAGCAGGTGTAAATAGGTTTACTATGTCTGTTAAACAATGGATTAAAAGAACAAATGCAATAGGGATAATTTCAAAAACAGGTAGATATGGCGGAACTTTTGCACATAAAGATATTGCTTTTGAACTGGGAACTTGGATAAGTCCAAAATTCAAATTGTTGGTAATAAGAGAATTTCAACGCCTAAAAGAAATTGAAACTAACAAATATAATTTAGAATGGAATGTTAAACGGATTTTAAGTAAAGCAAATTATCATATTCACACAGATGC
>JAOZLS010000094.1 GCA_029934705.1 Bacteroidales bacterium
GTTTCAAAGCTACTTAAATTAATTAAAAATATATAATCATTATTATTATCAATAGACACTTCGGTCTCATCTGAAACTTTCTGAACAAAAACTTCTGGAAATATTTGATTACATAATTGTGATAATTCGGAAAATATTGTTCCTTTTTCATCTAATACAGCATAACTCATTTATTGAAAATTTAGAATTAAAATTAAAACAGTCTATAAGATTAAAAATTATTATTATTATTATTATTATTAATCTCAAATATAATATAAATAATTTATTTTCATATGTAATTGTTGAAAAAATAAAAAAATATCTTAATATTTTATACGCTTTTTTTTTAAAAACTTAATTTCAATCTAAGAAAAGCTAAGGACATTGATTGTTTTTCGTTTTTGCCTGTAATTGGATTGGGTAGTTTTGCTTGAAAAGATTGAATAAACAATGAAAAATCTAAATTATCCATTAAAGAGTATGAGAGCCCTGGTCCGGCATACCAACCATTTACTTTAGGATAATACATTGCCGACAAGCTTAAATTAACAAGCGGAGTTATTGGATAGTTTACTGAAAGAAAAGCATTGTATTCGGTGAAAGATAGATTTTTCACAGTTAATGGTCTTGAATAAAACTCTCCAAAATTTGTTAACTGACTTTGCCCTGTTTGTGGATTATATAAAAATTCTGCTTGTATCATTAGCGAATTTGAAAACGAATAGTCGAAAGACATTGTTGCAACAAGAACGCCACTTGTATCAGTAAAATTTTCTTTTGGGTGAATATATGAAACTTCGCCTCTAAAAGATACTGTTCCTAAGTTTCCTTCCCAACCAGCTCCTACTACATAATCATTTTGATTAATAATTCCACCTAAAAGCTGAACATCCCAGTTTAAAACATTAAACCGAGCTAAGCCTGCAGCAGAAATATTATTTGCACTATCAATTTTAGCAACAGCCTCAACAGTTGATGATGCTGTTGGGTAATATTGAATTCTTAAAGCATCGGCTCCTGGTTTTTCAACATAATCAAAATCAAAAAATGAATAACTATTAAAAATATCATTTGGATTCCAAGCAAGAGTTCTCCCCCAATTTATACGTTGCCGTCCAAGAGTTATAGCAATTTTATCTTTTTCAAACTTAAGCCAAAGTCTATCTATTGCTGAGTTTGCAACTATTGAGTTTTCATTAACCCATGTTGATGATAAATCAAAGACACCGATATCTTCACTTAAACTTTCACCATAATTTGGATAATATTTTACAGTTTCGCCTGTGAAAACTCGATTTCTTACATCTAAACCAAACGATAAATTTGGGTTTGGATTATACCTAAAGTTCAATCTATTATGAATTAAATTATCGTTTATCCAATTTCCATCAACACTATCAATAATTACAGATTGCATATTGGTTATATACCCATCAACTGTAAGTTTCTTGTTTTGTTGAGCTAAAGATATTAGCGAAAACACAAGAGCTACACCTATTAATATTATTTTTTTCACTTTAATTTTATTTAGTAATATCACTCATTATTTTACCATCGTCAATTGTAATTACCCTGCGAGCTTTATTAACAACTCTTGCATCGTGGGTAGAAAAAATGAACGTTATATTTTCTTCACGATTAAGTTTTTCCATAATATCGAGCAAGTTTGCAGTTGATTCGCTATCGAGATTTGCAGTTGGCTCATCGGCTAAAATAAATTTAGGTTTTGACGCTAAAGCACGTGCAACTGCAACTCTTTGCTGCTGACCACCCGACAATTTTGATGGACGAGAATTTACTCTTTCACCTAAGCCAACTTCCTCTAATAATTGTATAGCTCTATCGGCTCTTTCCTTTTTAGATTTTCCTTGAAGATGCATAATAAATTCTACATTTTCTTTGGCAGTAAGCACAGGAATAAGATTATATGCTTGAAAAACAAAGCCAATATTTTTCATTCTAAAATCTGTAAGTTGCGACGATTTAAGGTTGCCTATATTTATTTCATCAATTACAATTTCGCCTTCGGTAGGATTATCTAAGCCTCCAATCATATTCAAAAGGGTTGTTTTTCCTGAACCCGATGGACCTACAATTGCGGTAAATTCACCTTGTTCTATTACTAAATCTATGCCACGTACAGCATGAACATTAATTTCACCTTCGTGATAAATTTTGTTTAAGTTCTTTACTTCTATTATTTTCATTGTATTGAGAGTTTATATAATTTACATTTATTTTATTTTTTAAGCATCGGTTCTAACAGCTTCGGCCGGATTTAACTTTACCGCTTTTATCGCAGGATAAATGGATGACAGAATTGCGGCAAAAATTACGAGTAAAGTAATTCCAACGTAATATTCCAGTCCCATATCGGGGTATATTTTAGAGTTGTATCCAATAGCTTCAAAAGCTTCGCCCATTTGTTTTGTTAAATCTATTCCTGTTTTTGAAAGTTTTGAAATAATAAAGAAATTTGTAACAAGCCCAACAATTGCACCTGTAATAGTCAAGAAAATTGTTTCAACCATAATCATACTAAATATGCGTTTTCGGTTCATTCCAATAGCTGCTAACATACCTAATTCTTTGGTTCTTTCCATTATTGCCATTAACATTGTGTTAATAATTCCAAATGACAATGCGGCAAGAATAAGAGCAATTAAAAAGTAGTTATAAATTACCATATATTCGGCAATCATAACAAGCATTGGGTCTATTTCTTTCCACGTTTTAATTTCTAAGTAAGGGAATTTTTCTTTTATTTTTTCAGCAAAGTCATCAGTTTCATCTCTATTATTAAGAAGGATGGCTATTTCATGTGATTCATTATCGTCGTATCCAATTAGGCTAGCTAAGTATTTTTTATTAACAAACACCGACATTTCGTCGTACATTCTGTTACTTGTTTTATATATTCCTGTAATTTTGAATTTATCGCCAGTTATTTCGCTTTTTTTATTTTGAAAAGAAATTACTAATGATGCTCTGCTTTTAAATTCTATTGCATAATTTAAAAATAAATATTCGTATTCTTCCACAAACTTTGTATCGAATATTTTTCGTAGTTCGTTAAAATAATCTTTGTGCGTTCTATATTGAATATTTTTTATTGGTTGAAGTTTTATTGTATCACTTTCAGGAAAACCACTATCAAAGAGTTTTTTTACAGTTTCATTTGTTACTTTATATCTGTCGAGTTTAAGTTTTTTAGCAAGAGTTTCGCTAATTAAAACTTCATTTTTCTTGTTACCTTCAAAATAAGTTCCATTTGTATTAGTTATATGTTTATAAATTTCGGTAACCGTTTTTTCTTTTTCAGGATTAATTCCATAAATATATGTAGCAGCATTTCCCCCCGAAGTATTTAACATGCCAGATATACATATTCTACTTGATGATGATTTATAACCATTAAGAGAAGATATATAATTTTCTATTTCATTATAATTATTCATTCGGTATTTAGCTTCATTATTATCGCTAAATTTTGGATTATGAATTTGTATGTGTGAGATTTCGTTATTAATTTGCGATTTTGCTCTTGTTTTAGTTACACCTTCCATTATTGCAACACCAAATGAGCCTGCAAGAAGTCCAATAATTACCGCAAAAATTACGACTAAACTTCGTAGTTTATTTCTCCACACATTTTTCCAAGCTACTGATAATATCATTTTATATATTTTTTTACTGTTGGCTATTAGTTGTTAGCTACTAGCTTTTGTATTTTGTATTAAACTATTTGTTTGTTTTTGTAATATTGAGTCCTCTCCCAATAGTCATTTTACCCCTAAATCCCCTAAAAGGGGTCTTTTATTACCAAACTTCACCCTCTTAATGCTTTAATCACATTTAATTTTCCTATTGAAATTAAAGGATAAATTGATACAACTAAAACAATTATTAATATTGTAAGTATTTGATCAGTGTAATAACTTCCAAACCATGCTAATGGTAGTACAGGTTCCATTCCGTATTGTGCCATCATTTGAGCCATTTCACCGCTTAGTCTTAAAGGATATAAATTACCAACTATAACAAAAGGAATACTAGCAATAATACCTGCGAGCAAAGCAGTAGTGCTCATAAAAAGCATTTCGAGACTAACAATTAATGCAAGCTTTTTCTTTTTCATACCAATTGCAACCATTACCCCCATTTCTCTTTGTCTTTCGGCAACCATCATTAATACTGTTCCTAAAACTCCAAATGCAATAACTATATACAAGAGCCCAAGCATAACAACTCCTCCATCGTTATCGGATTTTATTTGATTTGCTAGTTCTTTATTTGCTTGTTTCCAACTGCTTACAAGAAACTCTTCTCTTTGTAATATTTTAATTATATTTTCTTTTGTTTGTTTAACACTCTCATCATCTTTATTAAAAACATTTACTGCATAAGATGATAGTAAAAAAGTTGTATCAACAGTATTATCAGACACTTCATAAGCCGAAAAGTAATTTTGTACTTTAATTAACGAACCATACACAACCATGTCGTTTAATTTTGGATTGGGAATTTTTAAAATTCCTTTTATAGGAAAAGCATCAGCTGCACTAGAGCCATGATAACCTAAGCCCATAAGAATTATACTGTCGCCAACATTTAGTTTTAAGAAATTTGCTAAGCCTGCACCAATTAAAACACCGTTATCATTTTGTGTAAGAAACTCTCCTTCAACGGATGCAAACATTTTTATTAATGGAATATATTCATTAGCCTGTTCATCTGTTAATTCTAAATCGAATTTTAAAATTTCCATATCTGAATAGTAATCGCCCTCAATTGTTAATAACTTGTTAATAATTCCACGTGGAACATTTTTTTGTTTTAGTTTATTAATAGCCTGTTCCGTAATTTTCACATTAGCAAGCTGTTTAATGAGCTTGGTCATTTCGTTTTCTTTTTCGGGGTTAATTCCTGTAAATAAAACACCTTTGCTTTGCTCTTTTGCATAAGCATACGAAAATGATGCTAATCGAGGAACAATAGTTTTAACATTATTAACCGATTCTATTTTTTTAAGAATATCTTCTGAATATTCAATGGAATTATCAATAGTTTTGTCTTCGGGAAAATCTACATGTTCAATTTGAATATATCCTGAGTACATCTCTACCATTGTGTTAATCATTCCATCATAAGTTCCTAGTTGAAAGGATCTCATAAGGATTGCTAAAAACACTGCAAAAAATATTGACGACATAGTAATTAGACTTCGCCTTTTATTTCGCCATATATTTCGCCATGCAATTTTCAAATATTCTTTCATTTTCTTTTTGTTATAATTTTAAGCATCACTTCTTAGTGCCTCAACAGGATTTAATTTTAGTGCTTTTCGTGCTGGGTATATTGATGCAATTATTCCTGTTAAAATTATTAAAAAGCTTAAAGTAAAATATACTGTTGGTTCTAACTCTGGATATATTGTTGTTGGGTAACCAAACTTTTCAAACGCTTCGTCAAGTCCAGAAAATGTAATACCATTTATATTATAATATCCTATTAACACAGCACTTATTGACATACCAATAACACCTCCTACGAGCGATAAGAATATTGTTTCAAACATAATCATAAAAAAGATTCTTATTTTACTCATTCCCACAGCCATAAGCATTCCTATTTCTTTTATCCTCTCCAGAACTACCATTAACATTGTATTTACAATACCAAAGCCTAACGCCATTAAAATTATTATTAAAAATACTAAAATCATTTGATCCATAATACCTGAAGACATGGCCAATGTAGGAACTAAATCTTTCCATGTTTCAACAAGTAGTGTTGAATCATTTTTACTAATTTTACTTTTTATACTATCAATACTAGCCTCTTTGTTAATTCGTATTGCAATTTCTTGAGAAACATCTTCAGAATAACCTGTTAAACGAGCTAAATCAGATTTGTTAACATAAATATTTAATTTATCATAAGTTGAATTGGTTGTTTTAAAAACACCAATAATTTTAAATGCTGTTTCTATTTGAGAGCCATCACTTGTTGGGAAAGTCAAGATTATCTTAGAACGTAACCTAAGTTTCAATTTCTCTGCTAATCTTTTACTAATAATTGCAGGATTTCGACTTTTAGTTTCAAAATAAGTACCGCTAGAATCGAGTATATTTTTATAAATAGTTGTTACCAGTTTTTCCTGCTCTGGATTTATTCCATTTATTGAAACACCTACTGCTGAGTTCGCAGAGCTTGCCATTCCTGTAACTTTTAGCCTTGAAGAAACAGATTTAACACCTTCAATGTTTTTTATGTTTTTTTCAAACTCATTTGAATTTTTAATATGATATTTAGTTTCGTTATTTAACTTAAAAAGAGGTTGATGAATTTGTATTTCTGAAATATAATTATCAATCATACCTCTAACTCCATCTTTTGCAGCACCTTTCATTACAGCAGCAGAAAATATACCACCTACTAGCCCTAGTGATATTGCTATTATAACTATTAAGCTACGTAACTTATTACGCCAAACATTTTTCCAAGCTATTGATAATAACATAATTATAATTTTATAAAATACTTAAAACATTCGTTCTATTTTTTTAAAGCTTCGGCAGGTTTTAATCTTGTTAATTTTAATATAGGGTATAATACCGAAATTAAAACAATAAAAATTACTATATATATTTGAGAAATCATAAAATCGGGATTATTTGAAAATACCATAACAGGATCAAAACCTAAATCGGTATATGCTTTTGCAGCATCCCCCGTTAAGTTAATATGATTTTTATTAAAGTGAAAAATTATTGGTAATGAAATCGCAAAACCAAAAACAATTCCTAAAAATCCAATTAGTAATGTCTCAATAAAAACAATTAACATCAGTTTTATTTTTTTCATACCTATTGATACTAGCAAACCAAACTCTCGCCAACGCTCAGAAGTCATCATTACAATTGTTCCAAAAACACCAAAGCCTACAATCATATACAATAAACCCAGCATAATAGTTGAGCTATCTTGTTTAGAATCTATTAGCTGTTTTAGTTCAAATAATAATTCATCCCAAGCCATTACTTCATAAATATTTTCATCTAATAATTTTAATATTTTTTTCTTTATTTTAGTAATATCACCATTATCGTTTAGTATAATAGAAATAGCTGTTAACCTATTTTCTGTTGAATATAATTCTTGAGTATTTGAAAGAGTAAGATAAACAATATTATTATTCAACTCGGGCGAAGAAGTATGAACAATTCCCCTAACAGCATATTTCCCTGCAGCTGAATAGGCGTGATACCCCTGCCCTATCAATACAATTGTATCACCAATAGAAATATTCAAGTATTTTGCTAGTCCGTCGCCAATAATTGCACCTTGATCGTTATTAGTTAAATAATTACCTTCGACAACAGTATTTTTAAGTTTCGTTGTTTTGTTTTCTACATCAGGAATAATACCCGAAACCCTGCAACCTTTAGTATTCTCGCCTGTTGAAGCAAGAGCAAAAGATTCTAACCTAGGAACAATGGCTTTTATATTTTTAACTTTTAATATTTCTTGTTCTAATTTTTCATCTCTATCAAAAACATTATTAATACTTTGATTGTCCCAGTATCCTTCTTGATGAATTTGAATATGACCTGTGTATGACGACACTATATCGTTAGCAATTTTATCAAAAGTCCCTATTTGTAAAGAACGCATCATAAGAGCAAAGAATAGTGCAAAGAAAATCGATGCAGCAGTAATCAATGTTCGCCTCTTATTTCGCCAAATATTTCGCCAAGCAACAGTAAGTATCATATTCTATAATTTATAATAATTTAATTTACAGGAAAAATTAAGGACATTCCTTTTTTCATATTTTGTTGAGAAAAGAAACTTTCTTTTACGTTTATATCATATTTCACAACTATCATTTCAACTATAGTTTTATTTCCTGGTTCATCGGCTGGTTCAAGGGTGAAATATGTAGGTATTTTTCGTCCATCCATCATTTTAATTTTTGATGCCGATTCTGTTTTAATTAAATAATCATCCTCATCGTAATAAGTTGTTTTAAGTTGGATATAATCTTTCTTAGAAATCCATTTTATAAGTTTCCCCCATACTACTGCGGCATCCTCTTTTGGTGTGAGTTCAATTTTATAACAATCTTGCCCTGCAATAGTTTCCGAACCAATAATTTTGTGAGTATAATCATTTACAATTGAGCTTTCTTTTAGTAAATCATCGTTGGAGAAATCAGAACCCATCCAACCTTGCGACATCATTGCTGGTGGAAGTTTTATTAACCTACTTATTTTAGGATTCCAACTCCACATATTATCCAGTCTTTTTAAAAACGTTTGACCTTTTTCCTTTGCAGGATCAGTTATTAAAGTTATTGAATAATTAGCATCAAGATTACAGCTTTTAAATGTAATTGTTCTTGACCATTTGGGGCGAACAATTGTCATTTTCATTTCGGTATAACTTGATTTACCTTTAAATCTTTCGTCAGCTTTTTTTATTATTTCTGTAGCATTTTGCGAATAGCTAGCTTGCATTCCAAAAATTAGTACTACGCTTAGTGTGAAAATTATTTTTAAAAATTTCATGTGTCTAATATTTAGTCGTTTACTTAAATTTATTAATTATTAATTCCTTTACTTTATGTAATGGGAAAATTTTAGGATCCATCAAAAAATTTAGACTAACCCCATCCATAACCGAGCCCAACAAAAGAGCTTCAGCTTCAGCATTTGCATGATTTTTTCGTTTATAGTAATCTGTTAAAACATTTATAAATGGTAATGTAAATTCTTTAAATTTATCGCCAAACATTTCAATAATCTCTTTTTTCATAACTAAAACAAAGTATAGCCTCCAAAATTTCATATTGCTTTCTAATAATTTAAAACTTTCATTAACAAAAAACTCAAACTCTTCTTCGGTTAAAACTCCGTCGTTATTTGGATCAAAAATATCGCTAAATTCTTCTATTCCTCCTAAAACTAATTCCTTTATAAGCGACTCTTTATTCTCAAAATATGTATATATTAACCCTTTTGCTATTCCTGCTTTTTTAGCAATCATGTTTATTGATGTTCCATGATAACCATAATCGGCAAAAAGCTCTAAAGCAGAATTCATAATGAGTTTTCGCTTTACTTCTTTTAATTCTTCTATTTGTTTTTTACTACGAGGAGACATTTTTATATTTTTGACTGAACGTTCGGTCAAAGTTAAAGTATAAATATCATAAATCAAAATTAAACAATAATTATATAATTAAAAAAAATCTTAATGGTTGAAAATGAGGATATAACTATGGGCGAGAAATATTAATATTATATCTTAACTTCAATAAATACTTATTATTAATATGCCATTCCAAAACAAATAAAGAAGTTATACCAAATGAATTTCAAAATTGCCGAAATAAATTCAAAATATTTTTTTGTTTTACAATCTTAAAATTTCAAGCATAGCCGTAGCTACGGTTTAAATTTTAAGTGCAGGAAAACAGGAAAAGATGAAGGATTTGTCGGCAATTTTGATGTTTATTTGGTATTAATGCACAAAAAGGAACACAAGCTCTGCATAAAAAGTTTTTTTTGTTTTATCTTTTAATATCTTTGTTTAATAATGTCAATAAGATAAAATGAAATCAATATTATTATCAATACTTCTTTTAGTTTTTTTTACAAATTTATTTTCGCAAACAGAATTTGAATTAATAAAAACAGATAACAGTAAATATCCTGAAATTAAAGTTTACCTAAAAACAAACAATTTAAAAACTTTAAAAGAAGACTTTACAATATCGTCTGATACGACAAACATTAACTTTGAGTTTGAAAAAACCATTTATAAAGACATAAAAATGCCTAAATCAATACTTTTTGTAATTGATCATAGCATAAAGGACTCATTAATAACAAAAAAGATAATTAAAAGTTGGCTTTCAGAAATGGAAATTATTGATAAAGTAAATTTTGTTATTTTAAAACATGACAAAAATAAATATCAAAAAGCAACCTATTATAGTGCTGAATTTTCGAGCGATTTTGCTTTTTTTGCAAATAAAATGACAGGTCATTTCATAAATATACAGGAAAACAGCAAGCTAGAAAACTTTCAAAATAAAACTACCGAAATAATAAATTTTATTTTCGGAAAAGAAAATATGACACAGAATAAAGCTATAATCTTTATTACAAAGGATTTAGTTATTGGCAATATGAAAAGTAATTTTATAAAATCATTAAAATCAAAAAAAACGCCTATTTACTTTGCTATAAACGGTAAGGTAGATTCACTAACCGAAAAAAATATAATTAAAATCTGTAATTTAACAGGAGGAATATACCGAGAAACAAAACTAAACTCTGTTAAAAAGATTGTAAACAATTACATTGAAGACATTTCATTACAAAATTCCCAAGAAAATTCGACACTATATATTCTCTCGTTCAAAAACTTTGATTCCGAAAACAAATTACTTCACATAAAATATAAAAACAAAACCAAAAACATTTTTTTAAAAACACCTAAAGTTATTAGTTATAATAAATACCAAAGCACAATTATAATCATTTCAACATTAGCAATACTATTACTTGCCTTGGTATCAATTATATATATATTTAAAAATAAAAAATTAAGAAAAAAAATAAAAACAATTTCTGAAATAAAAACAGCAGAAAATAAAGAAAAAAATATATCTTTAAACGCAAAATTAATATTACAAACAAAAGGCTTTTCAAAAGAATTTAAAATTACTAAAGATGAAACTTTTTTAGGACGAAGCGAAGAAAATGACTTTGAAATACCCGATTCTACAGTATCATCGGTTCATGCAGAGCTAACTTCGGAAAAGAGTGGCTATTTTTTAAAAGATTTAGGTAGTACAAACGGAACTTTTGTTAATGGTGAAAGAATAGAATTTACAAAATTACATAAAAACGATAAAATAAAACTAGGCTCAGCATTTTTAGTTTTTAAAATTAGCTAATGGAACAAACAAAAAAACTTAATACATTTAATTTTTATGGGCAAACCGATATCGGTACTTACAGAAAAAACAACGAAGATTTCTTTAGTTGTACCGATACTGTAAACGGCTATATTTTTATAGTTTGTGATGGAATTGGTGGCATACAAGGAGGCGAAGATGCCTCAAAAACTGCTGTAAATTCCATAATTAACTTTGTTTCAGCAGAATGGAAAAATAACCCATTCAAACTTTTAAAAGATGCCTGCGAATATGCCGATTCTGAAATAAAAAAAGAAGCATTAACTAAAGCACGAAAACAAACTCCAGGAACAACAGTTGTTGTTGTACTTTTAAGAGATAATAAATTTTATTATGCACATGCTGGTGATAGCAGAATATATTTTTCGGTAGGTAAAAAAATATTTAGGCTTACCAACGACCACTCTTATGTACAAGAGCTTGTAAAACATAAAATTATTACTGAGAAGCAAGCAAAAAAGCATCCCGAAAAAAACAAAATTACAAATGGGCTTGGTGCATTTATCAATTCAAAAATTGAAGTTTGCAAATCGCCAATAAGTCCAACCGATAATAATTATTTGCTACTTTGCAGCGATGGCTACTCAGGAGCAACTACTAAAAAAGATACTGTAGCAATATTATCTAAAAAAAAGACAGAAAAGGAAAAAACAGAGCTTCTTATAAATAAAGCATTAGACAAAGGCTCTGACGATAATATAACAGTTATTCTTCTAAAATTTTTTAATACCGGAAATAAAGAAAAATATATACCCAAAAATAAAAAGACTATTGGTCGAAAGAAACTTGCAATGATTGCATTATTAGCATTT
>JAOZLS010000407.1 GCA_029934705.1 Bacteroidales bacterium
TTGTTTCCATATAAAATAGTCAATTTATGGACAACCTATTTCAGGGAAGGACAATGTTCCGTTTGAAGGATTTGGATAAATCGAAATAGTATTCTCAATTTCAGAAATATTTGTTGGAGTCAAATCAATATTTACTATTTCGTTTTCATCAACAATAACAAAATCGTTAATAGTTTGGTATCCTGCAAGTTCAACTGTATATGATATTCCAGAGTCTGATGTTTCTGTAACATTAGTAAATGTTGTTGTTCCACCAGTTGCTGTTTGAGTTCCGTATCCTGTTAGTGTTATTTCTGGTTCTAATCCGTTTGTTACATTAAAAGTTACTGAATAATTTCCTAATTGTTCGTATGGAATATACTCACCAGTTCTTTGCAGGTTGTATTGCGAAGTAGTAAGTGGCAATAAATTTGCGGCAGGAACGGGAACATTAAGTTTCCAAAGATGTGGATATGTATTATATGGGTCGCTTGTTCCACAAGCACCTAAGAAGTCAAGATTTCCATCGTTGTCTGCATCAAAAATTGTAGGTGATTTATAGAAAGATGAGCCTCCTGTAACATCAAGTGGCCAGTCGTCGGTTTGAGTTCCATCGTGATTATAAGCATGATATTTTCCAGATGCTCCTCCATAAGTATAATTATCATCGGAAATTATTTCTAATTGTTGGTCGTTGTCAATATCGGCAATTAGTAATTGTGAGTTGATTGCCCAGGTAGTTTCTATAGGGAAACCATCAATCGCGTTACCATCTTTGTCCCAACCGTATATGTAATAATTATCTGCTCCAAGTATTTGGTCTCCACAAAATACGTCTAATGTTCCATCTTGATTTATATCCGCAATAGACACATGTGCATACATGCTCCAAACTGTGCTTTGGGGCCAGCCCGTATATGTATTTCCTGTATTGTCTAATACATAAACTTTTGGGTCGTAACAAGTTGCAAAAGTAATTTCTTTTTCTGGTGTGTTATCAATATTTGCGATTACAGGAGAAGAATACGAAATTGCCATTTCGCCAGATAGTTCAAAATTAAATATTTCTGTTCCGTCGTGTTCAAAAGCTTTTACACCTTTGTAATAAGCAGCAACTACTTCTGGTAGTCCATCATTGTCAATATCTGCTACAGAAATTGAACCAGTAGGAATGTGTGGCGTTGTAACAGATGCTCCCCAACCATCAACAATCGTTCCGTCTTCGTTGTAAATATATATTTCGCCAGTTGGATATGTTCTTTTGCTAATAATTATTTCCATTTTATTATCTCCATCTATATCGTATAAAGTCGGTGCACCACCATTGTAACCATGATTAATTGGAAAGTTATCAATTACAACACCATTAAGGTCAAAAGCATATATGAAACCGCTTGAGCTTTCTCTTGTAGCAACAACAATTTCGGGAGTTCCGTCTCCAGTAATATCTCCTACTGCAAGTGATGTTTCTAAATAATTTGTCATTTCTATGGTAGGCCAGCCATCTACTATTGAACCGTCTGTGTTGTAGGCATGTAATTGTTTTGTTCCCGTATAAATTATTTCGAGTTCTGGGTCTTGGTCTAAGTTTAAATAAACTGCATTTTTGTTAGACTGTCCGTTGAAAGAAGCAGGAAATCCGGTAAATAGTTCGGATTGAACTCTGTAAGGCGAATTGTCTCTTTTTGGACTAATATTTTCACCTGCAAGCATCTTGTTATAAGACTCTTTTGTCATCTGCACATAACCCATTTCGTCGGGCATAACATTTAAACCTTTTTGAGATATTTCATTTTTATGCACTTTAACTGTTTGTGCAAAACTTGTAAATACGATACTTAATACTATAAGTATAATTGATATTCTTTTCATATTTTTTTAAAGTTTTTAATGTTATTTTTTAGTTCTTAATAATTTTTTCGTTTCCTATGAGTTTATTATTTTTATCATAAAGTGCTATAAAATATATTCCTGCTGGTAAATAATTCATATCAATTTGAATAGAACCAATATTATTAGTATTCATTTGATATGTTTTTGCTCCAGTAATTGAAATTAAGCGAATTGTTTCTATTTTTTCAATATTTTCAGAATTAATAGTAATAAAATCAGAAGTTGGGTTTGGGTATATTTCAAAATTAATTTTGTTGATATAATTAATTGATTGAGTTTCGTCGTATTCAATAATGTAATAAAGTTCTGATGTGTTAATAATATCATTCCATTCGTTTGCTACACCAAGCATTGTAGTTCCTGAAGGCCAACCTGCGAGTGCTATTGCTCCTGCATTTTGATTTGCTCCGTAGTTGTCTGGTTCGTTTGGAGTTCCTTGTGAAGTTCCACCCCAGTTATAATAAGCATCGTCAATTGCTTGTCCGTTTCCTGAGCCATTTGCACCTTGTCCTGTCCAGAAGTTTGTTCCTTCTGTATCATCATTTCCGTCCCAAAGCCAAGTTCCTTCTGTTGTTTTGTCGGTTGCTCCAATCCAAACGTAGGCTATTCCGCCACCATTATTTATAGTAACATAGTCGGTTGGAATTTCTGCTCCGTTAATAATTGCATCGTATATTGCATCTTGTTCGTTTTGGTCGTTAATTTCTACAAGGTAGCCACCTTTGCTAACTGCATCTGCTGCTGCATCTTCCCACGTTTTTAATTCTTTAAAAATTTCGTAGTTTTTGCCATTGTATTCAAAATTATAGCTGTTAGAAACGTCCGCTATACATCTAACTGAATATCCAAAATTCCAATCAACTTCCCATCTTGTTATTGTTGGCATTTGGTCTATTCGAGAGCAAACATTTCTATAATAATAACTATCAGTATAATTTCCTGGAGTTGTTGACCAAAAATATGTAAAATAAAAATCTGAACCATAAGGATTTGGTGACGCAAAATCCTCATTATAAACAAAATCTAAGTCTTGATACCAAATACCTCCAAAAAGAGCATCAAAACCTGTTCCTCCATCAACTTGTAATTGAATTCCTTCGTCTGTTCCTCGCTCGGCCCCTGTATCGTTGGCATCTTCTTCACTCATGCCAAGGTGCATTTCCATTTGCATAAATTCTACGTCTGATGGTAAATGCCAACCATCTGGACAAATTCCTTGACTGCTTTCTTCTGTTTGATATTGCATCATTTCATGCCATTGATAGAGTCCACCGTATTCATCACATTCGGCTTCGTTGTTGTTGTAGCAATATTTTTCAATAGTTGCATTGTCTGTTTGATGATTGCTACCATTTTGAGTAAGCATTGTTCCAACGTTCAGATTTTCTGCCATCCAACATTGCTCGCCAATTAATACTGTTGCGTATTCTTTTCCGTCTCTTTCGTCGGTTAAAATATCTCCGCAATTAAATTGTGCATAACTACTGCTCATTACAATGAACAAAAAAACAATAGTAAATAAGGGTTTAATTCTTCTCATAATTTCTATTTTTTTTAAATTAATTTAGATTTCTGTAAACAACGAATAATAGTTTTGAAACTTTGAATATTATTTTATTGAATAATTATTTTTTCTGTAAGAATTTGATTTTCTGTTTTTATTGTTATAAAATAAATGCCATTTTTGTGAATTGCGAATTGTGAATTAGGAATTACAGATTGTTGTTTGTGAATAATTTTACCTGTTATATCTGTTATTTGAATATTCGTAATTTTTAATTCATTATTTGTAATTGTAAAAGTTCCTGTTGAGGGGTTTGGT
>JAOZLS010000095.1 GCA_029934705.1 Bacteroidales bacterium
ACAAAAAAACTCGGCGGGTTATACTATTTTTTCTTTACTGACCTCCGCCAAACTTTATCGTATTTAATCCATAATCGTCTTTTAAAACTCTAAACTCCGTTCTACGATTTAGCTGATGTGCGACTTCTTTTTGTTCTTCGGTTTCCAAATTATTAATATATTCTTCGGTTAAAATATCTCCCACTTTCAAAAATGAGTACTTTTTAAATATTTTTCTATCAACTGTTCTAGGTTTTTTTTCTCCATTACCTGTAGCTGTTAACCTGTCGGCTTTTATTCCTTTTGATATCAAATAACTTACAACTGAGTTTGCTCTTCCTAGTGATAATTTCTGATTATAACTATCGCCTCCTCTAAAGTCGGTATTTGACATTAGCTCAATTGTAATATTTGAATTTACTTCAAGTATTTCAACAAGTTTATCCAAAGAAACCATTGATTCTGGACGTAATGTTGTATCTCCTAAATCATATTCAATATTTGGAAGTTCAAATTTGTCTTTCATTGCTCCTAAATCTAGTTTTAAAATGAAAGTTTTACTTACTACAAGTCCTTTTGTTGATTCGCTAACTCTTTGTCGTAAGAATTTTTCCTTTTCGGCTACAACATAAAAATCAATACCGCCATCTAAATTAAAAACGAATGATCCATCTGATGCTGACATTATATCTATTTGTTTTCCGTTTTGCTGGCTTAAAGTAACTTTAGCATCGGCAAGGGGTTGGTCGGTAGATGAATTTACAACTGTTCCTTTTACTACAAAAATTAATGGAGGTTTTCTAAATGAAAACAAATCTATACTTCTACCTCTTGATGAGGAAAAATATCCTTGCTCTGAATCCTCGTAGAATGTTATTCCAAAGTCATTTGCTGGAGAATTAATTGGTGGTTTCATATTTGTAACTACCCACGAATTATCTTTTTTTTCTGCTTTAAAAATATCTAAGCCTCCAAGTCCTGGATGCCCGTCGGACGAAAAGTATAAATTACCATTTTGATTTACATAAGGGAAATTCTCATCGCCTTTTGTATTAATTTTACTGCCTGCATTTACTGGCAGACTCCATTTTCCGTTAGCACTTGGTTTTTGCACAAACCAAATATCTTTTCCTCCTATGCTTTTCATTCCTGGTATGCTATCGCTAACAAAATAAAGAGTAAGTCCATCTTGTGATATTGCTGGATGCCCAATAGACACGCTACTATCCCCTACTATCTCTACTACTTGCCCTTCGCTCCAACCGTCGGATGTTTTTCTTGATGTATAGATTTTACAACCCGAATTTGCACCTTCTAACTGTTTGCAAAAAGAATAATACATTGTTGCTCCATCATTTGTAATTACAGCTGCACCTTCACTTCCTGGAGTATTTACACTTCCAAGTACAGGAACTGGTACGCTCCATTTTCCTTTTCGGTCTTTTTTTGCTATAAATATGTCTGAAAATTTTTGTCCTGTAATGCCACTTGCTTCTTTGCCACTGGCACTTTCTCGGTTGGATGTATAATAAACTTCAGATTTACTTTGACCGTAAGATGGACAAAAATCATCGGCTTTTGAATTCAAATCTTCTGCTTCTTCAACAATATAAGGGGCTGGATTATTTATCCAGTCTAATGCATTTTCGCAAGATATTACTCCATTTTGTCCTCTATAATCGGAGGGTACTAATTTTAAATATTTTTCATATTTAATTTTTGCTTCTTCATATTTTTGTTGAGTTTTTAGTGCATTGGCAAGATAAAGTACTGCTAATGGATTTTTATATTTATAACGAACAGCTTTAGCAAACCATTTTCTAGCACCTTTTGTATTCATCATTTTTCGGTTACATTCTCCTAATTGAAAAGAAACATAAGCTTTGTCTTCTTTCTCATTTAATTTTTCAAATGCTTTCTCGTAAAGTTCTATTGCTTTATGATATTCGCCTGTGTTGTAAGCTGCATCGGCCTTTTTTGTTGCCTTAATTTGAGAAAAACCGGATGTTCCTAAAAAAACAATAATTAAACTTAATGATATACTCTTTAAAATTTTCATAATGAAATGTATTTAGATTTTAGCAAAACTGGTAACAATATAAATGATTTATATACTAAATTTTATAAGATGACCTAATTAGTAGTACGCATCTCTATTAAAATCATTGTCTTGTCGAATAAAAACTTCATTTATAAAATCAATATCTTCTTTAAATAATTCTTTATAAGATACTAATTTTAAGCTAGGGTTGTTTACTTTTTTTCTTATTTTCTCAAAAAAAGATTTTAGTCTTATTGCTGTTATTATTTTTGAACCTAAATAAAATAGAAGCCAATTTATGAGCAATAAACCAATTGCGTAGTTACTTAGTTCGAAAAAATATGCTGGAATAGCGGTTAATGACATTAAAAGTGCTATTACAAAAAACTCGTAAAAACAGACTTCATAAGTTAGTACTGGTATTTCTTTTTTTATATCGAGTTTTATTGTTCCTTTTGTTATTGGGTTAAATATATTCCATGCATTCCATGAAAACCGCCCAATAGTGGCTTTAAATATAATTTGATTATCTTTTTTGTGAATTTCTTTTACATAAGAGTTCTTAAGTTTCTCATCTATTTGTTTGAAAAACTCTTCTTGAAACTGTCTAGCATTAAGCACAGTAACAAGTTCTACGGACTTTTTATATCTTAAAATGAAATTACTCACGTATTTTTAAAGTTTACTTTACAATTAGAGGTAAAGTTAAAGTTTAATATAAAAAACGAAAAATATTTTTTACATTAAATTCACTACTCCTCCATAATTATCACATTTTGAACCAGTTACACTACTAAAAGTATTTTTAATATTGTTTATTCTCAAATAACCCAATAATGCGAAAATTATTGCCTCTTTATAGTCTATAATGCTTTTTTGTGGTATTATTATTTCATTATTTATCTTTGATTTTAAAATTTCAATTAAAAATTTATTGTTAGCACCACCGCCTGTTATCAATATTTTATTCGCAAATATATTGTCAACACTCTTTTCTATTTGAACCGCAATATGTTCGTATATTGTTCTAAAAACATCGTAAATAGGAATATTAAATGTATTAATTATTGGCAAGAAAATTTGTTCAAAAAATTCTCTTGCTAAGGATTTAGGGGGTTCTTGAGAATAATAACTTATGTTATTTAGTTTTTCAAGTAAATTGTAGTTTATTTCTCCTTCCCGTCCCATTTTACCTCCTTCATCATAAATAAGCCCTTGTTTTTCGGCAAAATAATTAAGTGCAAAATTTACTGGTGATATGTCGTAAGCTATTCTTGTTTTTTTATTGTTATCGTAAGAAATATTTGAAAACCCTCCTAAATTTAGGCAATATTTATATTCCGAAAAAAGAAATTTATCGCCAATAGGAACAAGTGGTGCCCCCTGCCCTCCTAATGCAGTATCGAGAGTTCTAAAGTCTGACACGCAGGTGGTTTGGGTTTGGGCAGCAATAAATGCTCCATCTCCAATTTGAAAAGTTAGTGCATTACTAGGCTCGTGAAAAATTGTATGACCATGAGATGCAATTATATCTGGTTTTAGCTTTTTATTTATAAATACATTAGCTTTTTTTCCTATATATTTTCCGTATTCTTTATGCAAGCGTATAAATTCAAGTGCTGTAAGGTTTTGTGCAGTTTTAAGTTTATTTATCCAATAGTTATCATAAGTATAGGTTTCTGCTTGTAATAATTCATATTTATATTTTTCGTTTTCAGAAGTTATCTCGCACAAGGCAAAATCAATTCCGTCAAGCGATGTTCCAGACATTATTCCTAGTACTTTCATTTTAAATATTTATTTTACAAGTGTAAACGGTAAAAAAGGACTTTTTAAAAGAAAAAATCAGATATTCATCAAAAAAATTATTATTCAACGTCTTTTTTTAATTCTTTCATTTTCTTCTTATTAGTAATTGCTTTATTTCGTTGCTCTCTTTTTAGTAGTTTCTGAATTCGTTTTCTTAGTTTTAAATGCTCTTTCATTTCTTTAGATTTAAAACCAACGGTTGCACTTGCACCACTAACTATAGCTTTTACCCAAAGATTAAAAACTGGTTTATATGCAATTTTCTTTGTATAAATTTTGCCCTGCCTTATTTTTCCTAGTTTCCTTTTTGGATTACTACTTGGTAATACTGTATTTGCAAAAAAAGTAAAAAAACCTTTTGAGGATGACGAAGTTTCATCTATAACCTTTATATTTAACTTATTATAAAATAGGTGCATTTTCCCCTCTGCTTCAACACTATTTACATCAACAAAAAATGTCATTTTATCAATAATTCCATCTCTTACAGAAACAAAATATATATTTTCTACAAAAGGATTTAAGTCTTTAAGTTCAAAAGTTGCAAGGCTTCCTGCAAAGGAATACGAGCCGGTTGTGTCTGTTAAAGGAAACTTAAATGAAACTTTTAACAATGATGTTCCTTGCAGCTTTGCTTTAAGTTTCATTCCTAAAATATTATTATTTATAAGAACAGTTGTATCATTTGTAACGTTGGTTATAGTACCATCTATATTGTTTAAAAACACAGAGCCTGTTTTAGCTGATTTTTTACTATTTTGCTCATACTCAAGCCTAGAGTTTGCAAGAATAATTTTGCTTACATATACATTATTTTTTAATTTATTTAGATGAAGCCATGGGTCAACTGGACGTTTTTTAATGTCGGGTTCCAGTTTCATATCTTTAAAAACATACAAATTAGCATTATCTATTTTAATCGTTTTTGCATAAATATCTTTATTATCTATATACTTTGCAAAATCAAAATTAAGAACTTTGACATTAGCATTTTGCAAAAACAATACACTTTTTTGCTTTCCTATTTTATTTGCATAAGTATATTTATCATCTAATGGTAAGTATGTTATAGAGTCTATATCTATAGTTTTTTTCTTGGTTGAAAATGCTATTTTTTTTATATTTAGTAAATATCTGTTATCACTAAATTCATAAGAGTAGTTATATAAATTACATGATATATCGGAGGCAAAAAATATTTTATTTTCTGAAGGTTCTTCGTATTTATTAATGTTAAAGGTCGAAATTTTGGCATTTATTCCTTTTAAATAGAAGTCTTTTTTATTATTAATATTATTTCTTCTTATAAATTGAAAATTTTCTATATTAATTCTAGATATTAAAACTTCGTTTAAAACTTTCGATACTTTTTCTTTTAAGTCTTTTTCAACTCTAGCCAAATTAAACTTACTGTTTTTGCCCTTTGGTATAAATTTTACAATTTCTAATGTTGGGTAGGACAAGTCTATTGTTTTTATTATAAGCCTTTTTTCTAAAATAAGTTTATTAATATTTATATCGGTAATTTTTGCAAATTTAAGACTAAAAACTGTTGTCGAATTTTTATTTTTAGCTTTTAAGTACGAATAAATATTTTTTTTAGTTCTAGTTGAGTATTTAAAGTTTTGTATTGTAATATTTGAATTATGAAAAGAGTATAATGCTGAGTCAAGGCTTATTGAGTATGTACTATCGGGTAAATTTATATTAACATCGCTTATTGTTAAGTTAGCAATATTGTATGTAAAAGGTAATCGTCCTTGTTTAATTAAGGTATCTATAGCAAAGTTTTTTGCAAAAAAATTAAATTTCAATTTTCCATAAACATTTTCGATAGTTTCTTTGACCGAGGCTAGTTCCACTCTTCCTTCTTCAATAACTATTTCGTTTACCTTTATATTTTTTAGGTTTGAAAAAGTTAGATTTTCTTTTTCTTCTTTTTCTTCTTTTTTTATATCTTCATTTTTCACTAAAGATATAAATGGTTTTTGAATATACACTTTATTCAAGTTTACTCCATTTTTATTTAATATATTTTCTAAGTCAATTCCTGAAAGTTTAATTTTTGGTGAAAAAAACATTAAATGCTTAGCTAAATTTGTTTGTTCAATTGAAGTGTCGGGAAAAACTCTAATAAATTCAGATGTTAAGGATGAATCTTTATTTTCGTAAGTAATTTTATTTATTTTTATTTTATGCTTTTTAAGTAGCAATAGTGTATTAAAATCGGATAATATAATTTTTGTTTTTCCTGCAAAAATAGGTTTTTTGCCAAATAACGAGTCTTTGTTAAAGTAAAACAAATCCATTTTAGCATTTATGTTACTTTTAAAATATGCTTTTACATTTGCTGCTGAATCAAGGTTTGTTAAATCCATATACCCATCATCTACCAAAAAATTGTTAACACTAATTTGGTTAAGTTTTCCTGAAAAAACATCGACAATTACTCGCCTTAATGAACTTATTGAGTCGTTAGTAATTATTTGCTCCGATAATATATTGTTTTCAACATTTAATTCATTTGAGATACTATCAATTATTGTAGTTAATATTAAATTGTCAATTATTGACGTATCATTCACATTATCTTTTATTAAATTGTTGTAAGTTCTTATTTTTACTATTGGCTTTTTTAAATAAATTTCGCTAATATTCAGCTTCTTTCTAAATATTGCATTCTTAATATTTATATTTTTAAAGCTTAATTTTTCAACCGATATATTATTAATAGTTTGTTTGTTATATTTTTTGAGTAAATCAATATATAAGGTGTCTTGATTTGGTTTGTATTCAAAATTAGATATTTCTAGATATGATTTATATGTTGAAGCTCTTAATTCGCCTACATTTATGATGTGTAAATCTTTAGCCGATTTCATGGCAAATTCTTTCAATGTTAAATCAAAATTTGATGCGTAAAAAATCCTGTCGGAGCGTTTTGCTGTATTTTCATCTAATAAAAAATCGCTTAATGTTAGTGATACTCTTCCTTGCAAAAAGGCATTTTTATTATTAGGGTGAATTTCTTTATATGAAAGTTTACCATTAAAAAGTATAAATTTATCAATTGTAACTTTGTTAAGATAGCCAGATACTAAATCGTAAATAATGTTTGGATTTGCATTATGTATTTTTTTTGAACTTGCTGTTTTGGTAATATTAACTTTAATATTTTGTGTAGTAAATTCTCTAATATCAAGTTCTCCTGTATTGTAAGCTTTAATAAAATCGGCTCCTGAAAGCATAAAAACAGGTAAAGTCATGTGTATTTTTGCTGTTGTCGATTTTGCGTTTAATACAGGATATATTTTAACATTTACTGCATATATTTTTTTCTTTTTTGTAGATAAAAACAAATCATCAACCTTAATAAAATGTTTACCATCAAGCGTTTTCATAACATAATTCTGCACATCTATTTCAAAATCGTCGGCATAAAGTATTTTTTTACTTTTTGAATATGCTGTTGAGTCTAACAAGAAATTATGTAAAGAGAAATTCATTTTAGCAATATGATACGAAGGTTTATTTCTTATTGAACCTTTATAATACATAAATGATGCGTTGGTAAAATTAAAATCTGAGACTTCAACTAAATTTAATTTACCTTGAATAAGCGGAAAAATATTTTTATAATCTTGGACTGACTTATTCTTTTTTAGAGTATCAATTTTTTCATAAGGTGAAATAATTTTCATTACTGAAGAGTCAAAATTAATGCTTTCGATATTAATTCTTTTATTAAACCAAGCATTCTGTATATCGGCTCCTTTTATACTAACTCGTGGTGCGTATATATCATAAAGAGTTTTATTTGTTCTTTTTTTTAGCAATGCCGAATCGGGAAATATGTGTGCATTTTTCACAATAATTGATGAATCTGTCATTGAAACAGTTACTTGTTCAGCAAAAACACTGTGTATGCCATCGTTAAGCTTTAATTTATATTTTTTTACAATAAAAAGTAAGCTGTCGGAATAAAAAAGTTTTGATTTACTATAATATGCAGCAGAATCAAGATTGAAGTTTAATATTTTCACATTTACTTTATCTGCAACCGACTCTATATTATTAACTTTAGAGTTAAGTTGTAAGTTGAAATATCCCTCGTTAATATGTATTTGTTTTACTACTAAAGATTTTGCATAAGGTCTAATTGAGGCATATAAATCTTTGTGAACTGCATCATACTTATCTCGCTCATTACTATTATTTGGTAATGCTAATATACTTATGTTCGGATTATTTAGTTCAATTTTTTCAAACTCTATTATACTTTTTCGCAAATACCTTACAAATTTTAAATTACCCATTTTTAACTCATCAAAAGACATCTCGTAAAGAGCTGCTCTTACTGTATTTGTTTTTTTAAGAGTATTATATTTAGCAGAATCTGCTGTTAGTTTAAAATTGGTAATTTTAATGCTTAATGTAAATGGCTCAATACTAATATATTTAAAGTCGATAAAATAAACACCTTTACTTTCTTTAGAAATAATTTTTTGTATTTGAGATTTTAATAAAGGTGTAGCCAATAAAAGTAGCAATAATTCAAAAATTATCCACATTGCAAAAAATGTAATAAGAATTTTTCTTAAAATATGCTTCTTCTTTATTTTATCAACTATATCTGACATTTTAAATTAACGTTTTCTTATTAAAATCTTTTATTAATATATTTAATGTCGATTTTCGAGAAAATTCTTTTATTTCTTCTATTTTTTTATTTAAACTTATAAATTCTTGATCTAAAATAAACTTGCTATTATCAGTTCCTATATCTTCATAACTATATAAAACATCGCAAAAATCAATATTATTTATACTTTTAGCTGGCTGGTAAAACTGCTTATCTTTACTATCTATTGTCTGCGAAACTATTCCAGATTCTATTAAATTTGAGAGTATATACTCTATTGTATATACTGGCATTTTAAGTTTATTCGATAATTTTTTTGATGAATATGGCTGTTCTCCTTTTTCAAATCGATCAATAATATGCACCATTAAAAATAACGCTATTTTTTTTTGATATGTAACACTAAAGGCTTTATTAATAATACTTGCTCCTTTATGTTTTACATTTTGTACTGCATAAGATATTTCGGCTCCTAAAAGTACTACAAACCAACTTATTTGTAGCCAAATAAGAAATAAAGGCAGTGCGGCAAAACTTCCATAAATAGTATTCATTCGGGTTGCTCCTGATTGAAAAAACACGTACAACACCTGAAATGCCTGAAAAATTGTTCCTGAAATAATTCCTGCAATTAAAGCCGACTTAAAGTTAACTTTAGTGTTCGGCATTATCATAAATAATACTGTAAATAGCATCCAAATAATAAAATATGGTATTATTTGTGCAAATTTTAAAAATACAGGGCTTGCAAACTCAAACATTTCGCCAGCAGATATTTGCGAAAGTTGCCTAGCAATAAATATTGTTACACTGCTTGAAAGAATAAAAAATATTGGTCCTAAAAGCATTATTGACATATAATCGGTAAATTTCCTAAAAAAAGTTCGTGCCTTTTTAACTTCCCAAACTGTATTAAAAGAATTTTCGATATTTGTAAGTAATTTTATTACTGACCATAACAATAATGCCAAACCGACCCCAGCAATTAACCCTCCTTTTGCAGTATTTAGCATTGAACCTGTAAATTGTAAAATATATTCTAATATTTGCTCTTGTCCTGCAAGATTTTTGGCTAATTCTCGTTCCAAAATTTCTTCTAATCCAAAGCCCTTTGCTATTCCAAAACCTAAAGCTAAAACAGGAACTATTGATAAAACAGTAAAATATGTGAGTGCCGATGCTCTAACATTTAGCTTATCCTCTTTAAAACCGATAAATCCTAATGTAATAACTTGCAAAAATTTAATATATGCTCGTTTAAATTTTGACACTTCATCAAGATTGATTATCCAAACCTCATTTTGTAAAAAATCTTTTATGTATGCTATTTTTTTCTTCATAAATAAAATATTAAAGTTTTATATTAACCCGAAAAATCCACAAATTTTTCTGTCGATTAAGAACTACCTTAATTTTATGCTATTTCCAATAAGCTAAAATTGGGTATTTCTAAATCGGGGTTAACCCATAAGATTATTCTTTTTCAATTATTTTTTTAAAAAATATGGGTTAACTTTACACTATCCAATTTGTTCAAATATTAAAACACTTATTTTTACTTAAATTTTAAAACTTATGCGAAATATAATAATTTCTTTAATACTTACCATAAGTATATCATTTTTATCGCTAAATACTCTATATTCAAAATCTATTTCGGGGCATGTAACCGAAATTGGTGGTGGTCCTTTGGCTGCTGTAAAAGTATATGCACAGGATGCTTCCTCAATTTTTACATTAACAGATTCTAAAGGTCATTACCTTATTGATGTTCCTGATGAAGTTAAATTTATTGTTTTTTCTCATACCGATTTTGCTACAAAGAAAATGAGAATTGATGATAATTCTAAAATTAATGTTGTTTTAATTCCAAAAAAGTATAAGAAAGTACGTTTTGGTTTAGGTCTTACTCTAGGAAATTCTTATGTTGATATTTATAATCATGAAATTATATCGTTACCAGATACGTCGGTAATTTTAGATTTAAAATCCTATTCGATAAGTGCAAATTTGTATTACAGGATAAATAAAAACTTTGATATACAAGCCACTCTTACCGAAGATTTAAACTTAATACAATTTACTGACTCTATGGGAATTGAAAAAACGGGGAATTTGAATAGGTTTATAGTTTCTGTTTTATTCAACTATTCGGTACCTGTTTCAAAAAGTGGTAATTATTCAATTTTTGGAGGAATGGGTCCTCAGTTTCAAAAATATGGTTTTTTAGAGAGTAGCACTGTCGGACTACGTTTTCAACTAGGAATGAGTTTTAATAATTATGGTTTTAATACTAAACTATTTTTTGCGGGTGATATTAATTCAGGAACAACACACCTAAACGAAATTGATGGTTTTAAATATAGCTATGGTAGCTCTAGGGTTGGAATTATTTTTGTTTTTTAATTTTAATTCCGTAGTCTGAGCTATTCCGTAGCCTGAGCGGAGTCGAAGGCGGTGTTACAAATATTGAAAGAACTATTTTTTCTTCAGATTATCTTTAATTTCTTGTAATTCTGCTTCAAGACTATCTGTGTTAACATCGTCTTCGACTTCAAAATCTTGAGAATATTTTGAGTAGTAATCTTCTTTATATTCTCTAGTTTCAATTTTCTTTTTTAGTCCTTCTAATTTGTCTATTATTTGAGAATAATCAAAAAACACTTTGTCTTTTAATTTATTTGCATTTGTTTTGATTTCTGTTTTTGATTTCAAAAATTCATATTCTACTTGATAGTGTTTTATTTTATCTTTAATTTCAGAAACTTTATCTTTCAAATTTTCAATTTCTTCATCAAACTGAGGAATTTTTATTTTTAAATCGTCAATACGTTCTTCATAAGCTTTTTTTAAGCTTAATGTATGTAATGCAATTTTTTCGGCAGCAGCTTTTGTCATTTCTCCTTTTTCCGACAAGTTAAGTGCGTCTTTTACTTTTTGGGTGTAATTTTCTATCTTAAGTATATGGTTTTGAATATCTTTCTCGGCTCTTATTCTTGCTGCAATAAGTTGTGCTAAATATTTATCTATTAATGAATGTTCATTTTTAAGTTTATTCAACTCATTTTTAAATTCATCAACAGGGTTTGTAATTTTTTGTTTTAACTTATTAACCTGTTCCTCGCCTCTGTCGTATATTTTTTTAAAAAAGCTCATTTGTATAAAGTTTAAAGATAAAAAAAAGCTTTACTTATGTTTATATATTATACAAACAATTAGTAAAGCGAATTTTAGGGGTATTATGCAGAAAATTTAATTATTGTGTTTCCATATTCTGA
>JAOZLS010000096.1 GCA_029934705.1 Bacteroidales bacterium
CATATAGACTATGAAATTTATACTGGGAAATCAGAAAATTTTGATAGAGATTGGAGGTATGGAAACAAATATGGAGATTGCTTTGGTAATTTTATAAATGAGCGTGATGCAGCAACAGAGCTTGACGCTTATTTACATACATTTCATCCTAACGTAAGTGCTGGTTTTGGTAAGTTTTGGACAAATTTATATACTAGTAATGCGAAGAATGATGTCGGAGCAACTGGACCATGAGGTTGGATGACAGATGGTAACGAATCAGTAAACCCACATGGGCAACACTTATATTTTTATGCAATAGACAGAAATTCGGTACCTAATCCTTGGACCCATTGTATAGCAGCAGATGAGTTAGAATGGTATGCACAATACGGTTGGGATGCGGTTACTTTAGCAAAAAACCATTGTGATTTACAATATTACGCTAATAACCGTGAATATATTAGATATTCTGTAGAAGGATATATATATGATGACTCCCCTGGTGACGGATGGAATACACATGGCTTTCCAATTACATACGGTAATGCTGTAGATGCGTGGGCAGTAAAACCTCCTGGGCAAGATTTATAACTTATAATATGTTTGACTCTAAAAAAGTATTTCAATGTTTTTTTTAGAGTCAAACATACTATAATAATTTATATTATTTGAGTAAATCACAAAACTTTATACACATGAAAAAAATGCTTGTTGTTACACTAATACTCTTTGCTACAATCAACATTAATGCACAAACATTTAGCAAGAAAATATACAATGACAATGGAGGTTCAAATTTCATTGAAACTTACGATAATAACTATGCGTTTCACTACAAGGATAGTCTAACTATTTTTGACAATCATGGAAACATACTATCCCAAGAAAAAAACTATGATAATAACTGTCAACCAATAGATTTTTTCTATTTACCTAATAATAAATATTTGAGTATCGGAATTTGCGATAAATTAGTTGGAGAAAGTTATACACTTTGGTTTAGAGAATATGATGAAAATTTTAATATAACCAAAGAAGAATATGAAATATTAGATTATACTGATTCAAGAATGATATATACCTATGATTGTATTGTAAATAATAATTATGAACCAATTATTATTATTGATAAAATTCAACAAGATTTTGGTGGTTTAGATACAACTTTCTTATATCATTTTTCAGCAGAAGACTATAAATTAATATTTGACACAGCTTATACTGATTATCTTTGGATGCGACAATGCGTAATTACTCAAATCCCTGATAATTCAGGATATCTACTTTGCTCAGGTGATATGAATGGACTTTATCATTTAGAGCTTAGTAATAACTTTGACATAAAGGATACTTTAATCTCACCTATTAACCTTCCTAGTTATGGGTTGTACTGGGATTTTGCATTTATAGATAGTAATTCATATATAATGTCTGCAGGTCTAAGAAATCAAGTAGTAGGTAACGATCAAATTGGTGTTGTTAAATTTAATACTAACGGAGAAGTTTTAAAAGAGACCTCTAGTGCATCAAATACAGACAATAGGTTACCTAGGCGTAAATGCTTATCATTTGTAGATTCATCTTATATATATACTGCATATTCTGTATCAACTATTGAATACAATTCGCCAGCACCAACTCTAATAGGAGTTACGAAATTGGATATAGACCTAAATATTATTTGGGAAAAATTTTATGGTGATAGTATTAACAAGTACGTTTCATATAATATTAATGCGACAAAAGATGGTGGTGCAGTTATTATAGGAGTAGTTAGAGACAATTTTGACAGTCCATTTTTTAACATCATAATAAAAATAGATTCACTAGGTAATAACGAAGAAGAATTTACAGGCATTGATAACTCGGAAACAAACAGCATTATTAAATCCCACGAACTAATAATTTACCCAAACCCAGGTAATGAAAACATGCAAGTACGCACAGCAGTACAACAACTTGGTGGGGTGTTTTATATTTATGATATTACTGGTAAGCTAGTTTTGCAACATGAGGTAACTTCTTCTATTACACAAATTAATACAAGCAGTTTACTTAGTGGTACTTATATTTACAAATATATTAATAATAATGAGCTTATTGAAAATGGTAAGTGGGTGAAAGAGTAATTATTCAATGATAAAATTGTTTATTTGGTATTATACAATAAATGGTTTGTTAAACTTTGGCAAAGTTACAGTTTATTAACTGTTATACATTTTAAAATTAACACAATAAACAATTAAAGTAAACTTTGCCAAAGTTCTCTTTCTTACCCTAGTCAATGATAATATTAAGTAGCTTATATTTAAATGGTTCAGATTCCAAATCAAGTTTGGAATGACGTTTTGCTTATAAGTGTGAAATGCCATAACTACTTAATAATAAGGAATATTTAACTTAGTAAAAAAGATATAATGTGTTTTGGAATTAATTTAGTATCATATATTCATATAAAACATAAATTCGTCGTATCTGCTTTCTAGTAAATCGTTAACTTTATCTTCTTGCGAATAAGCTGCTTTAATAGTGTAGTCGTACCTTTCAAGAGTTTGTCTTACTGCTGAAAAATCGCTAACATTAATTTTTATAGTAATTTCAATTTTAGTAGAATTAGGTACTGAACTAACATAAAGGCTTAGTACTTTAGCATCGTTACTCTCAATAATTTGAGAAATTTGAGAAAGAGAATAATCACTATCACTAATTTCTAAAACAAACAATGAACCAAGACTATTAACAGCCGTAAGCTCTGAGAACTGATGTGTTAAATCATGTAAAGTAATAACACCGATATACCTGTTTTTTTTATCAAGAACAGGAATAATAGTTAATTTTAAGCGAGACACAAGCTCAATTATCTCATAAATATGCTGCTTCTCATAAACAAAAGGCTTGTCCAATAATAATTCGTGAGAATTAATTGGTTTTTCGGCTAAATCAAAATCATAAATTTCGTTTTCAGAAATAAGTCCCAAAAAATTATTATCATTATCAATAACAGGAATATGGGATACTCTAAAAATCTCCATCCAGTTTAGAGCTTTTAGTCCGTCTTCGTCCTGTCTTATTGCAGGAACAACATCAGATATTAATTCTTTTGCAATCATTTTAGTAAATATTTAATTTAGACGTTAAATATTATAATATTTAAAATTAACTCCCTACATTTGTAAATATACTAAATTTCATTTTCAAAATATATAAAATGTGTTTTAGTATAATTACAAAAGTACTAAAAAAAAATGTTATACATAAATACCTATAAATAAATGACACGATTAAGCGTAAATATCAATAAAATTGCTACAATAAGAAATGCACGAGGAGCAAATATACCAGATGTAGTTAAAGTAGCATTGGATTGCGAAGTTTTTGGAGCAGAAGGCATTACCGTTCATCCTCGCCCCGACGAAAGACATATACGATATGCAGATGTATATGATTTAAAAAAAGTTATAAAAACAGAGTTTAATATTGAAGGTAACCCAAATGAAAATTTTGTAAAATTAGTATTAGACACAAAACCAGCACAAGTAACATTGGTACCCGATTCGCCAAATGTTCTTACATCTAATGCAGGTTGGGACACTATAAAAAATAAAAGTTTTTTAGAAGAAATGGTTTCCGAATTTAAAAATGCAGGAATAAGAACATCAATTTTTATTGAAACCGACATAAAAATGATAGAAAATGCTGCAAAAATAGGAACAGACAGAATAGAATTTTATACCGAGCCTTATGCCGACCTTTACCCTATAAATAAAGAAAAAGCAATTGAGCCTTTTGCATTAGCCGCAAAAAAAGCAATTGAATTTGGTTTAGAAATAAATGCCGGGCATGATTTAAGTCTAAATAATTTAAAATATTTTAATGATAATATTTCAGGCTTGTCAGAAGTATCGATAGGGCACGCTTTAATAGCAGATGCGTTATATTATGGTTTGCATAATACAATTCAAATGTATTTAAAACTTCTAAAATAGTGTAATACAAACATTACACCGTATATATACTTTAAAAATAAAAATTTTATAGTTCAAAATTATAGTGTATTTTTGGTGTTTTATTAATACCTTGTATTATATTTTAATAACTATTGCTTTTTTATGCTGAAAAAGATTTTAATAATTGACAATTTAGAAAATGAAGTCAATAATAGTACTAAGTTTTTGCAAGAATTAGGACATCATATCTTAATTCTTGATAAACCTGAGCTATTAATTAAAAAGCTACAGCATGAATTATTTGATATAATTTTCATTAATATTGACATGCCTGATTTTGATGGCATTGGTGTATTGACGACTCTTAAAAGTCATCCTGTTTTTTACGATATACCAGTAATAATTTTAGCCGAAGAAATACAAGATTCTTTAATTGAAACCTGCTTTGCTTATGGTGCCGAGGACTTAATAAAAATTCCTACAAATGAATTTTTAGTTCAACTTAGAACAAAATCAGCCTTTGAAAAGCAAAATTTTCTATTAAAAATACAATCGCAACGAGATGAACTTAAAATGCAAAAAAAACTTGCAAATGAGAGTGAAGATAGAGCCAATATAATAATGGAATCTATACAAGCAAGTCTTTTAATAATAGAATATGAAACTGGCAAAATAATTGATGGCAATACATACTCTTTAGATATGCTTTTATATACTAAAAGCGAACTTAAAAACTTATATTATAATAATATTTTTAATAACAGATACAAAGCAACAGTTCAAAAACAAGCAAAAGGCATAAAGCAAATTCAGAAAGAAACAGTTGTTATAAATAAGTTTGGGAAACCAATAAGCATATTAAAAAACACATCTGAAATAAAAATAAAAGGCAAAAAATTATTGCTTGAAAGCTTTGTTGACATAACAAAACAAAAAAAAATACAAGAAGTATTAGAAGAACAAAAAGAAGAATTAAAGACACAGACAAACGAAATACAAAAACAAAAAGATTTAGCAATATTGCGAAGTAATGAACTTGCAGTAAATGAGCAAAAATTACAAACAATAATTGACACTTCTTTATCAGGAATTTCAATAATAAACCTACAAGGGAATTTTAATTTTACAAACTCCATATTTCATAAGTTATTTAATTATAGTAATTCAGAATTTAATAAAATGACATATTTTGATTTGCTACCTTCGACAGATGTAAAAAGTGCTAAGGAGAATCATAAAATGCTTATGTCAGGTGAAATAAAGTTTGTTGAGAAAATAAGGAAATACGTAAAAAAAGATGGAAGTTATTTTTGGGGACATATATCAGCATCGCCCATAATTGGCTCTAATGGTGAAACAGAAGGAATAGTAAGTTTTTTAACAGATATAGACAAGCTAAAACGAAGTGAAGTTAAGATTAAAAAGAATAATAAAAATACACAAGCAGCCTTAACCTATGCAAAAAGAATTCAAAACTCTCTGTTTCCATCAGAAGAATATTTGAATCAGCTTTTTCCCGATAATTTTATTCTTTATAAGCCTAAAGATGTAGTAAGTGGTGATTTTTTCTGGGCAAAACAAATAGATAATTGTTATTTCATAGCAGCTGCAGATTGCACTGGACACGGAGTTCCTGGAGCATTTATGAGCCTTTTGTTTATATCTATTTTAGATAAAGTTACAGCCAATAAATTATATACTAGTGCTGGGGCTATACTTGACGAAGTGAAAAAAGAATTATATACTGCATTTAATAGAGGACAGTCAAAAACTGTAATCCAAGATGGAATGGATATAGCTCTTTGTATGCTGGATTCAACTACAAATACCTGCCAATATGCAGGAGCATACAATCCTTTGTTTTTCTTTAGAAATGGGAAATTAACCGAAATAAAAGCTACACCTATGCCAATTGGACTTTGGCGAAAAGAGCAATCTTTTGTAAACCATGAGTTTAAGGTAGATAAAAATGATATGTTTTACATATTTTCTGATGGTTTTTATGATCAAGTTAGCGAAAGCACTAATAAAAAGTTTATGAAGGGTAAGTTTAGAAAACTTCTAAGCGAAATAAATACTCTTCCTCTAGAACAACAAAAAACTTATTTAACTGGAGTTTTAGATAAATGGCAAGGTAAAACAGAGCAGGTTGACGATATATTAGTGATAGGTTTTAAGTGGAATATTAATGATAATGAAAAACCTATTTCTGAAAAATATCATTGGTCTGATAAAACTATTTTAATAGCAGAAGACAATGAAAATAATTATATAATAATAAGTGAAATATTAAAATATACAACAGCCAAAACAATTTGGGCGAAAAATGGGCAAGAAGCAATTGATATTTACGAAAGCAATCCTAATATAGATTTAATTCTTATGGATGTTATTATGCCTATTATTGATGGAATAACAGCTCTTAAAATAATTAAAGAGAAAAATACCGACATTCCTGTTATTGTATTAACTGCACTAACTGAGTCCGAAGAAAGATTTAAAAGTTTTAAAGCTGGTTGCGATAATTACATTACAAAGCCAATTAATAGAAGAGAACTTTTATCTACAATAGATAAATATATATAGAACTTAAACAGTATATTTTCTACTGTACCAAAAAGGAGCAAAAAAATAAGTTACTCCTTTTTTGATTAATATTAAAGCTCCCGTACTAATGCTCCCCATTGTTTATCAATTTTAAAATTGTGTTTTAAATAATAATTTCCAAATAAAAAATGAGCTTTCACCATTTTAAAACCTTTGGCTTTCATTCTACTAAAAAAATCAGTCATCATATTAGAACCAATACCTCGTGCTTGAAGCGACGATGTAACAGCCATTCCGTCTATTAATACAATATTATTTTCAAGCTCTTTGTAGCACAAACCTGCCACAACTTGGTCGTGTTGGTTTATTACAACATAATGTTTGTCCTGTTTTGAAATTTCTTTGGGATAATTCTCTTTGAAAAACAACTTATAAACCTCTCCCACTTCACTAGGATCAATAGGTTCACGCATTGAATATTCTTCTTCTTTTCTATCTTTAATACTTGACGATACAATTACATGCTCACTCTTTTTTTCTCCAATCTTTTTAAAATCGACTTTTCGCTTATCTTTTAAATCAGGAAAAACCATTTTGTTAAATATAATAATGTCTTTTTCTTCTTTTAATTCAGACTGCAAGTCTGAAAGTTCAATTAATTGAATTGCAAGTGATTCTGGCTCGTCAGACATTTTTTGCAATAGTTTATCAAACATTTGTTTCACTCCTTCTTCAGAGTTTACAAAATAAGTTTCTTTATAAAACTGATACCTTATTATTTCGGGGTACTGCGATAGTTTATAAAGTTCAAATAATTCATCAATTGTTTGAAATTGACCAAAAGTTGTAGCCAATTTATTGCTTTTAGCCCAGTGTGTATAACTATCAACTGCATTAAATAAGGCTAATGGTAAATATAATTTTCCTTGAAATGATTTTAAATATTCTTTTGCAGTTTTTAATAATATTGTTTCAATTTTTGAAGGTTTATTTTTGCTTTTAATTTCATTAATAAAAGAATTAATAATTTTAAAACTCTCCTCTTTACCAAATGTCTCTACAAGCGAGTGAAATAACCATGTTTTTTTCAGCGATTTGTTTAGCGAAGGATAATGCCCTGTAGTTTTTTGATAGAAATTTTTATATAACATTGATAAAAACTCAGAAATAGATGTGCTTTTTTTAAAGCCTGAAATTGATAATATTCTAACATTATCAGAAAAATCTACTTCAGGAACAACAACATTTTCTGGCGAAATAAAACCAGGTAATATTTCCTTATTTAAATTACTCCACGCTTTATAAAAAGCACTTATTGAGCGAATAAATATTTTTCTCCAAAAATTTTTATCTTCTATATATCCAATTCTTTGAATTTCGGCAAGAGAGCGAATTTTGTCCCAAGCAGATAATTGACTAATATACCTTGTTGTGTAAATATCATTCTCAGGGTTTGCATAGCCAAACTGAGCTATAGCAGGGCTGTCGTAAGGGAAACCAGATAGTGCAATGTTTCTATAAATTGTTTCTAGTTTTGTTTCAGTATTTAACTTCTTATCAATAGAGATATGAATGTCAAAATGCTTTCCACATCGTGTATTTACGCTCATTCTGTAATGTCTTGACGAACGATAATTTTTTAATCTTGAAATACGTATGCTCTTACGACCAAGGCTTTTATATACAAAATCAAAATCGTCGTAAGTTAAAAAAACTGATGATTTTAGAAAATTTCGTTCTCGAAGTTTATCTTTTAATTGTTCTTGATACGTTGAATTAATTCCCTCGTCAAAAACAAAAAATGAGTCCCATGCTTTTGTACTAACTCTGTCAAATTGCTGGTCCAATGCAATATCAAACATTCTATGTAATTCTTTAAAATACAGTTTGGTACGTTTTGCTAAAAAAGGTTCATCTTTCATCAACATCCAGCTAGCAAATTCAGCACGTAATGATTTGTAGTATTTAGGATTATTTTGCCCGAAATTAAGTAATAACTTAAAAATTTTATCAAATTGCTCTCTTGTGTTATCATTTGCAGGCCATTTTAAACCAATTCTGTAGGCGTGCATTCTTCTTCTATAAGCTTGTAGCTGAAGTATGTCAATGTTTGATTTTGCAATTTTGCGAATAGACTCTTCATCTAAAAACGTTTTACCAGAATTAATAAATGCTGGAAAAAACTTTGAATAATCGGGGTCGGGCGATACAGAAATTAATATTTGATATGCAAAAATTCTTATTTTTTCGTTGTCGTGGCATGCCAGAGCTTCTAAACGCCTTTTTATTATATCAACTTTATCTTTTTCGTAACTTGAAAATAACATTTCAAGCTGTTTTAGGTTTTGCATTGCAACTTTTGTTTCGCAGTGCATAATTGTTGAAATTAGATTATCTAAAAATATAAGGTCTTCATCATTAATTCCTTTAACTGGTCTTAACTCCGATGGGCTATATTTACGAGTAGTTTCAGGAATACAAAACTGAGGTGAAATGTTTTTTAATGGTAAATCAAAATTAGCTTTACAGGGAGTGAAATTTGTTAATTCAGGATTACCTACCCATAATTTAGGTTGACGAATAATTCGTCCTAAGTCAATTTTTTTATCTTTTATAAAGTAGGCTAAATCACCGATAATAAAATATTTATTTTTGTGTGATTTTTTAATAGTTAAAGTTTTTTCAGAAATCCTATTGTATAAACCTGTATCGGTTAGTTGAATGTCTGTTTCTAAAACACTTATGTCTCTATAAAACCAGCGAGGTACAATTATCTCATAATCATCTACATAAAAGCTTATATGATTGGTTTTATATAAAGTTTTAATTAATGAGGAAAAGTTTTTTTCAATGGTTTTTCTTTTATAAGAACCTTTTGCGGTAAGTTCATTTTGTTCAATAGAAAAATCTCTATCAATAACAGCAAAGTTAATAACTCGCTCGTAAGGAGCTAAACTTGCATTTGCAGTAGTAACAATTTGATGAAAATATTCCTGTTTATTATCTTCATTTTTCATCGAAGTTAGAACAGGATCATCTTCCTCGGGAACTATTATTAAAACGTTGTATGGACGAGCATCGCCTACAAGAAATGTTCGCTTAATTCCTGGTACTCCATCAAATTTTTGCTCAGTTATTCGCGGCGAAACGGTTTGTCCTTTGTTATTTTTGTAAATATCCTTAACTCTATCAACAATTTCATGATAACCGCCTTCAGAAATATTAAATATATCACCAGTTGGTAACCAATAATCCTCATTTTCAGGATATGGAATAATATCCTCAGGATTTGCAATATCCAAGTACTTAGCAAGGTAGTGTCCTTTTAATTCTAATTCATTATTGTCGGTTAATCGAGTAAGCATGCCGGGTAATGGGATTCCTACGGAGCCTTCTTCATATTCAAATGATGGAGTCATTGTTATTCCACCAGTTGCTTCGGTCATTCCAAATCCGCTGTTTACTGATATTCCGTATTTATGAAAAAATTTGAATATTTTAGGGTCTAAATATCCTGCGGCAGAAAGTCCCCAGTGCAAATTTTTGCCAGCAACCTCTCTTACTTTTTCAATAATTTGTTCTTCGGTTTCGCTATTATCAAAATTTTTGGTTATACGGTCATACATTTGTACCCACCGTGCAGGTACACTTATAAATCCCGTAGGATTAACATCCGAAAAAATCTTCATTAATGAGTCAATCGAAGGGTTATTTGCCATAACATAAGTTCCACCCCAAAAAATGGTACCTGTCATTTCTAAAAAACGACCAAAAGTATGAAATAGAGGTAAATAACATGCCATAACTTCATTAACTCCAACTTGAGGCAAAGCAGCAGCTCTAGCAAACCGTTTGCTCACAATGTTATATATAGAAAATGAGACACCCTTTGGTAAACCTGTGCTTCCTGAGGTAAACATTGTTGTAGCAACTTGGTTTATAGGTTTAATTTTTCTTTTACTAAGAATGTTTTTTGATTCTTTTTGAGTTATTTTTTTACATTCAATACCTAAAAAATATTTTGCAGCTTCATCTTTAGCTATGTTTTCGTCGGTTGCAATAATTGTTATATCTTTTTTTGAATTTTTAATAGCAATATCTGCAATTTTCAATCTTTCCTTAGTATCTGTAAGTATAAAATCCACATCTAAAAGAGTAAAAATATATTCCAGGTTTTCTGATGATAAGTGGACATTAAAAGGAGTAACAAAAATATCAAAAGACAGGCAAGCAAGATCAATTGCTGCAGACTCAACACTGTTTTGCATAAAAATAGCTACACGAGGTTTGTCCGCTTTTAATTTATAAATAAATGCAGCAATTTGTTGTGTATATGCAAATATTTGATGATAAGTCCATTTGCGATAAGTATTATCTGTTTTTTCTAGAAATAATGTTTTACTAGGATGTTCGTTAACTCTTTGTTCAAAAAGATTTAAGAAACTAAAATCGATTTTTTGTATCACCTTAAAAACCAACTCAGCCCACTTATTCCTATTTTCAGCAGTTTCTAATATTTGTAAAAAAGGACTTTTCCGCGAGTAATTTAAAAAAAAGTTTAATAATTGTAGCTGCTCTTTTTTATTTGAAAAACTATTTAATAATTTTTCAACTTCTTTTAATATTTTTAATGCCTTTGTTTTTGTAATTTGATTATTTACAATCGTATCTTGAATATTTGCTAATTCCATATTATTAGTTGTTTTAATAACAAATATAGACTAAAAAATAATTCTTACGAAAAAACTATTTTAAATTGTCGTATTTTATTTAATAACAAGTTTTCACTCCAAATAGCAAAACAAACACAAACCGTTTATAAGAAGAAATTTGCTGTTTGTAATGTATAACTACAAGTTGGGAATTTGTATTCGGAATTTTACAAATTTTAGTATATTTTTGTATTATATAAAGTTTGTTAATATGGATATTATACATAAAATAAAAAGCTTAGATTACAAAAGAATAGGCTACCACCTTTTGTTTTGGGTTGTTATAACAATAGGTTACGATGCAATATCATCTGTTGTGCATGAAAGCAAACTGGCGGCAACTCTTCTTATTGATATAATGTTTTATACGCCTACGGACATGATAGGAGTATATGTTACACTTTATATTCTTTTCCCTCTGTTTTTATACAAAAAAAAATATTTTTACCTGTTTTTGAGCTTTTTTATATTTTTCTTTATCTTAGTATTTGTTATAGCACTGCCTCTTCAATATTATGGTATTATTTGGTATTTA
>JAOZLS010000408.1 GCA_029934705.1 Bacteroidales bacterium
ATTAGAGGTTTAAACTAAAGTGCGAAACTTGAGTTATTTATTATTCTAAAATAATTTCTTTTTGCTTTAAGTAATTGTATTTTATGTATTTGGTATTCAATAATTGCATTATTCTTTTCGTTTAAAAAACTAATATATTCTGAAGATGTAATTGTTCCGTTGTTAAGTTTTATTTCTGCTTTTTTTGAAATGTTTTTTCGCAGAGCAATAATTTTCAGATCAGTAATTATATATTTTTTTAGTTTATTAATTTCAGCAAGTTCTTTGTTTGCAGCTATTATAATATTCTTATTAAATATTTCGGTTTGAGTATCAATAATTTCTGAATTGATTTTCATAATTTTAGTTGTCCTTTTGGTATTGTTTTTATCCCAAATATTCCAACTTAGCATTGCACCGCCAATAAAATAAGTACCCCATTCATCTTTAATCATGGTTAAGCCTGGGTTTCCGTAGCCACCTTGTGCAAAAAGATAAAACTGAGGCATTCTCTTTTTATTTATTGTTTTTATGTTTGAAGTAATTATTTGTTGTTGAATATCAAATAGTTGCAACTCTTCTCTGTTGTTAGTCCCTTCAAAACTTGTAATTGTTTTAAATTCAGGCTCAATCAAAATTAGTGAGTCTGTAAAGTTTATTGAAGTTAGCTCGCTTAAAATAACAATTGTTGCTTTTCTTGATTCTTTAATGCCATCAATTTTTTGTTCAATCTTTAATATTTCAGCATCTATAATATCGTAATTATCAGGAGTTAGTATTCCATTTTTAATTGCTGATGAAATACTTTTTCGTCTTGATATTAAATCATTCCTTACAACGTTTAATTGTTTTTCGGATTCGCTAAAAAATAATATCGAAAAGAAAACATTTTCGGTCTGTTCTTGAAGTTTGAAAAGTTCAATATCATTCCTCTTGTTTAGAGCTAACAAATTTTGAGCCTCTGTTTCTTTTAGAGTTTTTGTAATGCCACCATCCCATAAAACTTGCTTAGCTTCAAGGTAAATAGAGTATTGGTCGAGTGGGGTCGTAGGTAAATTTAAGTTCATACCAGGAGGCATGTCAATTTCTAAGCTAAAAGTTTCCGACTGGTATGTTGCTTTTGCATTAAAACTAAGTGTTGGCAGATAATTTGATTTTAAATTATCGGTTTTTAACTTATTTAGCTTTTTATAATCAGACTTTTGCTTGGCTAAAGGATGATTTTTAATTGTTAAATTTATGCAACTATCAAGCGTAAGTATTGTTTGCGAATAAACACTCGAAAAGGAAAAAATGATTAATAATATTATGCTTATATGCTTTTTCATAATTCGTTATTTTTCTATTGTTATTGTTGATTTTATTATTGCAAAAACCTCATCTTTACGTTGTCCTAAATATTCGTCATATTTCTTTGTATCGCCATTAAAAACTATTTCTTCGGTTAGTGGTCTTCCAATAATAGGAAAAACACAAAGAGCTAAAATGTTTATTATAAGACTTTTGGGATTAATGTTTTTGATGTTTCCTGCATCAATTTCCTTTTGTATAATTTCTTCAAACTTATTAAGATTTATATTTGAGCCTTTTATTATTATTGTAGCTAAATTATTCCCTTTTTTATTAAGCTCGTTCAAAATAAACATTGGTATAATCGGATTTTTCATTAAAATGCGAAGGTAGTTTTCTATAAACTTTTCTAATTTACCAAATATATCTTCCTCACTATCAAATATATTCATTATATCTGAAGCTAGTTTTGAAAAAATAAATTTAAAAACTGTGCTAAATAATTTATCCTTACTTCTATAATAATAATGTAGAAGTGATTTGTTAATTCCTGCTTTATCAGCAATTTGTTGCATTCTTGCACCTGAGTGTCCATCTTTCACAAAAATTTCCTCGGCAGCTTGTAAAATTTTTTCTTCGGTATTAATTTTTTCTTTTTCCGACATTTGAGTATTTGGTTTAATTAAACGGTTTAACCATTTGGTCAAAGATATGATGCTTTATTTTATAATGCAATTATTATTTAATTTTTTTAATAATATATATATATATATTGTGATTTTTATTTAATAAATCAATTTAATTATGAGAATAATTCTTTTAGTCATAGGGCTAATAATAATAAATTTATCCAATTTAACAGCGCAGACTTTTATAGTAAAAAAAAATCAGAGGCAAACGATTACTAAGAATCTTTTAGGGCTTGAAGAATTTGTTATGGAAGATAATTCAACTCTGGTTATTAGTGGGTTGGCATCGTGGGAGTTACAGGCAGTAGAATCATTGATTGGTAATAATTGTAGAATTATTGCTGATGGTACTAATGGAAAAAACGGAAAAAGAGGACTATCATATACTGGAAGTGCAAAGGATTGTAGATCAGGAAGTCATGGAGGAAATGGGAAGGGAGGTACATCTGGAAGAAATGGCATCAATATTAAGATAAAAACGGCTTTTATAAGTTTGGGTAATTTATATATAAGCACAAACGGCGGGAAAGGTGGAAATGGCGGAAATGGAGGGAATGGTCAGCAAGGAGGAAAAATTAAATGGGAAAATGGATTTAAAAAATGCGGAGGTGGTCATGGCGGTAATGCAGGGTATGGCGGTAATGCTGGTAAATCTGGCAATGGAGGGAATGTAAATGTTGAATATTTAATTTTTGAAGATTACTATACAAAACCATTATTTTCAATTAATAATAATAATAAGCAAATGGGGTATATCTCAATATCAGTAAAAAAAGGTACTCGAGGTAATGCTGGTACAAAAGGTAATCCAGGAAAAAAAGGGACAGGTACAGATAAAAAATCAGGAAAATATGCGTCTAATGGTAAAAGTGTTGCCGAAGCTCGGCCAGGAGCATTTAATTCTATTGAAATTAATGATGACTGTCTCGAAGACCTTCCTTCTCAGACCAATGCGCTAATTATATCTGTTAGTAATTATGCAATACCTGAACCTGAATGGGAAATACAAACTGATACACTTTACAGTACTTTAAGTAATCTATATGATTTTGATACGATTCAATATGTTAAAAATCCAACAGCAGATGAATTACGGTTAAAACTTATAGAAATATTTAATTCAGGTTCACAAAATAATTGGTTTGTGTATTTGAGCGGACATGGTGTTAAATATACTCCTACTGCTGAATTTTATGGCTTTTTAGCAGCAGATAGTAGCAAGATTTCGTTTAGTGAGATAGCTTCTATTATGCAATCATCAAATCTTAATAGTTTCTTATTTCTATTTGATGCATGCTATAGTGGTAAGATGTTAGATAATACATGGTTAACAAACTACTCTCCAACAAAAAAAAGCTTAAAAAAAACCTATGCTGTTTGTGGTAAAAGAGGTCAATCTATAATTACAGCAGGATACGAAGAAGAATCTGTTTCTAGCGATATGACAAAATATTTAATCATAGAGTTAAAAGAAAATAAATCATTAACAATAACTTCGGAGACATTGTTTTTTAGACTTGTCGGAGAGGATAAGCATGTTTATCCAACGCAACGCCCTTCTTTTGGAAAAGCTAAGCGGTTTAGATCAGGTGATTTTATTTTTCACCTCAAATAATTTATAATAAATAATTTGGGCATCTGGATGTCTATTATCATGTAAATATTATATATTCAAATATAATTAGTAACAATAATTAATAATAATAATATGAAGACAATTTATTT
>JAOZLS010000010.1 GCA_029934705.1 Bacteroidales bacterium
GTTCTTGTGGTAATAATAATTTTAGAAACTCGTGGTTATAATCTATTTTGTCTTGTATGTTTTATATTTTTAAAAAATACAAAAAAACAAAATTTTAGTGAATCCCCCAACTTTTTAACCGTTACCGTAAAAAGTGGCGGTTTTGTTTTTGTAAATATTTATTATATCTTTGAATTGTCGTTAAATCTGGTTGAGGGTTGACACCTCTACCCCGACTTAGGGTAATAGTTGTTTTTACAGTTATTACCCTATTTTATACCTTATAATTGAAGTTTCTTTACCAATTTTTAAGCAATCGGCATATTGAGACCTTGCCAAATCAAGACCATTGAAAGTACTGATATTTAATTTTAATTAATGTTTGATGTTTACAAAACTTTGGAATATATAAAAAAAACGGGTACTTTTGCGGACATAAAAAAAAGGTAACTAATTGATTATTAGTTACCTTTTGTGGGCGATACAAGATTCGAACTTGTGACCCCTTGGGTGTAAACCAAGTGCTCTGAACCAACTGAGCTAATCGCCCCTTCTACTTAATGAAATACTTATTTCTTTAAAGCGAGTGCAAAGATAAAGTAAAAAATATTATAACCAAATTTTTCAGATAATTTTTTATTTATTTTTTGAAAACATGTCTATAAACACATGTGTTTTTTAGTTCGGTAATAAAATAAAGAATAATTTCGCACAAAATTAAATTAATAAACAGATGGCAAAAATAACAAAACAAGACGCTCTCAATTATCATTATGAAGGGCGACCAGGGAAAATTGAAGTTGTACCCACAAAACCGTACAGTACTCAACGAGATTTAGCATTGGCATACTCACCTGGAGTTGCAGATCCTTGTCTGGAAATAGAAAAAGATCGTAATAATGTATATAAATACACTGCTAAAGGAAACTTAGTTGCTGTTATTTCAAATGGAACCGCGGTTCTGGGTTTAGGAAATTTAGGGCCAGAAGCAGGGAAACCAGTTATGGAGGGAAAGGGTTTACTCTTTAAAATATTTTCAGATATTGATGTTTTTGATATAGAGCTTGATACTAATGACGTAGATAAGTTTGTAGAAACAGTAAAACTAATTTCACCAACTTTTGGAGGAATTAATCTTGAAGATATTAAAGCTCCAGAATGTTTTGAAATAGAAAGAAGGTTGAAAGAGGAACTCGATATTCCTGTGATGCACGATGACCAGCACGGAACAGCAATAATATCATCAGCTGGTATAATTAATGCACTAGACATTGTTGGCAAAAAAATTGAAGATGTTACAATGGTTGTTAGTGGAGCAGGTGCTTCTGCTATGGCATGTACAAAATTATTGATATCTTTAGGAGTACAGAAAGAAAACGTTGTTATGTGCGACAGTAAAGGAGCTATAACTTCAACTAGAACAGGTCTGTCGACATATAAGCAAGAATTTATTACAACTAGAAAAGTTAATACTTTAGCTGAAGCATTAAAAGATGCTGATATATTTCTTGGACTTTCTGTAAAGGATTTGGTTAGTAAGGAAATGGTTAAATCAATGGCAAATGATCCAATTGTTTTTGCAATGGCAAATCCTGACCCAGAAATCTCTTATGAAGACGCTATTGATGCTAGAGAAGATATTATTATGGCAACAGGTAGATCCGATTATCCAAATCAAGTAAATAATGTATTAGGTTTTCCATTTATTTTTAGAGGAGCGTTAGACGTTGGAGCAAGAGGTATAAATGAAGAAATGAAAAGAGCGGCTGTGTATGCAATTGCTGCATTAGCAAAAGAGCCTGTACCAGAGGAGGTTAATGCTGCTTATAATGAAAAACATATTACTTATGGGCGAGATTATATTATTCCAAAACCAATGGATCCAAGATTGATAAGTACTGTTGCTCCTGCTGTTGCAAAAGCGGCAATGGATTCAGGAATTGCGAATGCTCCAATATTAGATTGGGATATTTATGCAATTAATTTAAAAGCGAGAGTTGGTGGCGATAATAAATTAATTTCTAGAATTCACTTTCAAGCTAAGCAAGATAAGAAAAAAGTTGTTTTTAGCGATGCTGAAAATTATAACGTTTTACGTGCTGCTCAGATTTCTATGCACGAAGGAATATTAGAACCAATAATTATTGGTAATAAGACAAAAATTCTAAGTATTATCAAAGAATATGAGTTACATGATTTGCTTGAGGTTGAAATTATTGACCCTGCTAGCGAAATAAATGATGAGCAAAGAGAACTCTTTATTGAAAGTTTTTATGAAAAACAAAAAAGGAATGGTTTTTCTAGGGCAAAAGTTAATAGAATAATGCACTACACTCATTATTGGGGACCAATGATGGTTGAGCATGGTCTTGCAGATGCACTTATTACAGGTTTTTCAACAAAATATTCGTCAGCTCTTTCTCCTATTTTAGAAGTAGCTAAATGTTCTAGTACTATTGACCATGTTGCAGGAATGTATATTCTAATGACTAAGAAAGGTCCTTATTTCTTTGCTGACACAACAGTAACAGTTAACCCAACAGCTGAAAATCTTGTTAGCACTACCATATTAACAGCAAATACAATGAAAAAGTTGAAAATTAATCCTAAAATTGCAATGGTTTCTTTTTCAAATTTTGGAACAAGTAAATTAGGTAATTCCCAGAACATAAAGAAAGCTGTTGGAATTCTTCATAGAGATTATCCCAATTTAGTTGTTGATGGCGAAATGCAAGCAAATTTTGCACTAAACTCTGAAATGCGACAACGTAAATTTCCTTTTAGTAAACTTGAAGGAATGGATGTGAATACTCTAATATTCCCTAACTTAAGTTCTGGTAATATTGCTTATAAGATGTTACAAGAAATTGGAGGAGCAGAAGCTCTAGGGCCTATATTAATGGGTGTTAAAAAACCAATGCACATAGTTCAGTTAGAATCTTCTGTTAGAGAAATTGCTAATATGGCTGCTTTAGCAGTTGTTGATGCACAGGTCTCAAGCAAATAATTATAATATATTACAAAAACGTTTTTTTTAGAGACTGCTAATTTATAGCAGTCTCTTAAATTTAATACAAAAAGTATATTATCTAAATTTCAAACAAAAATTATCTATATTTGGTGAAAATTTAACTGAAAATTTATAATGTCATGATTAGAAAAACAATTTCGCTATTAATGATAGCAGTAATACTTTCAATTAGTAATATTTATGCCCATGAAGGAATGTGGATTCCTATATTGTTAAAAAAATACAATATTGCTGAAATGCAAAAAATGGGTTTTAAACTATCTGCCGAGGATATATATAGTATAAATAAAACAAGCATGAAAGATGCTGTCATGATTTTTGGTGGTGGCTGCACAGGCGAATTAATATCAGACCAAGGTCTTTTAATAACAAATCATCACTGCGGTTATGGAAGTATTCAGTCTCACAGTTCGCTTGAACATGATTATTTAACCAATGGTTTTTGGGCTTATTCTAAAAAAGAAGAACTCGTAAATGAAACCTTAAGTGTTCGCTTTTTGGTTAGAATGGATGACGTTTCAACACAAGTTTTAACTGGAGTATTGGATAATATGACAGAAGAACAACGGCATAGAATTATTAATAATAATATTGAAGTTATAATTGAAGAAGCAACTAAAGACAACTCCTACAAAGCATTAATTGAACCGTTTTTCTATGGAAATCAATATTTTTTATTTATCGAAGAGGTTTTTACAGATGTAAGACTTGTTGGTGCTCCACCATCGGCAATTGGAAAATTTGGTGGCGATACTGATAATTGGATGTGGCCACGACATACAGGCGATTTCTCTTTATTCAGAATTTATGCAGATAAAGATAATAAACCAGCTGATTATTCAGAAGATAATGTACCATATAAACCTAAAAAGCATTTTCCTATTTCAATAAAAGGTGTTAAAAAAGGCGATTTTACTATGGTTTTTGGATACCCAGGAAGCACTCAAGAATATTTGCCTTCGTTTGCTGTGGATATGATTAAAAATAAAATTAATCCAGAACGAATTGCAATTAGACAAAATATTATAGATATTTTAATCGGAGATATGAATTCTGATCCAGGAATTAGAATCAAATATGCGTCTAAATATGCAGGAGTATCTAATGGTTGGAAAAAATGGCAAGGTGAAAATAAAGGGCTAAAAAAGCTTAAAGCAATTGCAAAAAAACAAGAACAAGAAAAGAAATTTCAAGCTTGGGTAAATGCTGATAAATCTAGACTTGCAAAATATGGTAGTATATTAACTGACTATGAAGAAATATATTCAGTACTTGCTCCGTATAAAATTGCCGAACAATACTTTTTTGAAGCTATATGGAAGCTAGAAACAATTAAATTTACTGCACGAATTGCAAGTTTATCAAGAAAGGGTGCAGGATATACTCAAAAAGATATTGATGGATTAAAAACGTATGCAAAAAAGTTCTTTAAAAATTATAATTTATCAACAGATAAAAAGATTTTTAATAAAATGATACTAATGTATAGACAAAATGCTGGATCAGATTTTATGCCAGATTTTTATGACTTTATGATACCTTTAAAATATTTTAAAGTATCAGAGGAAGTTGCGTTAAGAGCTTATACCGAATTCTATTTTGATGATACTTTTTATTTAGACGAAGAAAAATTTAATGAATTTATCAATAATTATACAGTTGAAAGTGCTAAAAAAATAAAAGCAACTTCTTCTTATAAATTATATGCTAGTTTTATAACTAGTTACTTAACTAAAATTTCGCCTGTAACACAAACATATAGTGCCAAGCTAGATAGTTTAGATAGAATTTACATGAAAGCTCAAATGTTAGTTGATACATCTAAAGTTTTTTATCCTGATGCAAACTTTACTTTACGTGTAGGTTATGGACAGGTTGATGATTACGAACCTCGTGATGGTGTTTTTTATAAGCATTACACAACTTTAGCAGGTGTTATTAAAAAAGATAACCCTAAAATTTATGATTATAATGTACCACAAAAGTTAAAAGATTTATATGCTACTAAAAACTATGGGCAGTATGCTGAAAATGGCGAAATGCACGTTTGCTTTACTGCATCTAACCACACAACTGGTGGTAATTCTGGAAGCCCAGTAATTAATGGAAATGGCGAACTTATAGGAATTAATTTTGATAGAAACTGGGAAGGAACAATGAGTGATATTATGTACAACCCAGACCAATGTAGAAATATAAGCTTGGATATTAGATATGCACTATTTATTATAGATAAATTTGCAGGAGCAACAAACTTAATTGAAGAAATGACAATTATTTCGGAATAAATATTTTACTAATAGTCATTGTATCACTCATATATTAAAGTGAATAATATATTGTATAGTATATAATTTATTGTAAAGCGATACGATGACTTATTTTAACCTAAAGAGTTAAACTAAATATTTAAAATAAGTAGTTTGACTCTTTTTCATATAAAACACTATGAACTATATAATTTATAAAACAGAAAATAGAATTGCTTACATTACATTAAACCGACCAGAAAAAAGAAATGCACTTAATGCAGAATTAGTCGAAGAGCTTAAAAGCTGTTTTGATAAAGCTGAAAAAGATTCAAACGTAAAAGTAGTAATATTAAAGGCAAATGGCGATGCTTTTTGTGCAGGAGCCGATTTGGCGTATTTAAAGTCGCTACAAACTAATACTTATGAGGAGAATTTAGCCGATTCTAATAATTTAATGCACTTATATGAAAAAATTTATAAACTAAAAAAGATTGTAATTGCTCAGATAGAAGGGCATGCAATTGCTGGCGGAGCTGGACTAGCAACTGTTTGTGATTTTGTTTTTTCGGTTCCCGAAGCTAAATATGGTTACACCGAAGTAGCAATTGGTTTTGTACCAGCCATTGTAAGTATATTTTTATTACGAAAAATAGGGGAGGCTAAAGCAAAAGAATTATTGCTTACAGGAAAAATAGTTTCATCTGAGAAAGCTCTTGAGTATGGAGTTTTTAATTTTATAGAAGAAAAATTGGAAATAGAAAATTCGGTAAATATATTTGCTGAAAATATTATAAATAGAGCATCGCAGGATTCATTAAGGCTAACAAAAGAGCTTATAAATAATGTTCAAAGTTTAAATTTAGACAATGCCTTAAAATATGCATCAGAAATGAATGCTACAGCAAGAGCTACTGCCGATTGCAAAAAAGGTATATCTGCATTTTTAAATAAAGAGAAAATTAGTTGGTAAAAGAGGAGGCTATATTTTATTAATAGATTTGAAACAAAAAAAGACCACATAAATTATGCGGTCTTTTAAAAATCAATTATTAAGTATTTAGATAAAACTTATAATACCTTAAATACTTTTGTTTAACTATTTATTTAACCATTAATTTTTTAGTTATGATTGTTTCGTTAGAAATAATATTTATAAGATACATTCCAGGAGTAACATTATTTAATTTAATTTCATTATTTTTAGTTGAAATAATAGAAGAATAAATAATTTGTCCGCTTACATTGTAAATTTCAACAGTGTTTATTTCCATATTATTTTTAGAAATATAAAAGTTTCCATTTGAAGGGTTTGGATAAATTTCAAAATTATTAGCTATGTCTTCAACAGAAATCATACCTACTGTAACAGTAAATTCTTGCGTAACAGCATCACCTGCAGCTTGAGCTTGTAATATAACATTATGAAATCCACCTTCGTTAGGAGATGTTCCTTCTAAGTTGGCAGTACCATCGCCATTATCAGTAAGAGTTAACCACGAAGGTATTTCAACACCGGTAATGCTTGTAGCATCCTTAGTTTTAGCCATTCCCATAGCTGGAAAAATAATATTATCAATCCAACCTTGGTCAGTACCACCATCCTGTGAACCGTCTTTTTCATAAGCCCATTTGAATGTATGGTTTCCAGCGGTTACATCATAAGTGTGCTCTGCCCAAGCTACTTCACCAGACCATTCTTCTTGCATGCTTCCATCAATATAAAATCGTAGAAAATCCCAATTGCTTTCAGAAGATACTTTAGCAAAAAATGATATTTGATCATCAGCAAGTACGTTGGCTGTTAATGATAATTCAGAAGTTTGATCATCTGAAATGTTTCCAGAAACAGCAGAGTATGTTCCTTCGTAAGGACTAGTAGTTGTTGTTGCCCAGTTTGCATTTCCGCCTAAAGTCCAGTCAAAAGCAGTAAAGTCTCCAGTTTCAAAATCTTCAACTATTAAACCAACTTTTAAATTAATTGTGTTACTTATTGTATATTCACTGTCTCCAGTAATATTAAGAGTTAAGTCAATAATTTCGCCAACAGGAGTCGTTTCACTTACTGTTATGTTAAAAGTTATTTGTAACTCTTCGTCAACAGAGAAAGTTTCAGTATCAAGGTCGTTGTTATTAATTGTAATATATTCAGAAGTAGAACTAAGTGAGCTAATAGAGTTTAATAAATCAGCATGACCTATATTTGTTGCATTGAAAGTAACATTTGCAGTTTCTCCAGGGTCTAAACTATTGTTTCCATTTCCTGCATTTCCTGCAACTACAACATTGTAAGAATACAAGCTACCTTCTGCAACCTCAGTTACAGGAGAAGAAGTAAAAGCTACTTCAGAACTATTGTCGTTTACTCCTGCAAGCTCGCTAGTAAATACTGGTGCATTTGCTATAATATTAAGAGAATTAGTCCATATTTCTTTTGCAGTACCTGTTATTTCAAGGTCAAAGCTAATTGAATGCCCGTCTGGAACATCGTTTGTAAGAGTAATAGTAAATTTACCCGAAACAGTTGCTGTAGCATTGTCTCCAGCAATATTTCCAAAGCTAATATCTGTATTGTTACTAATTGAGCTAACATAAGCATCACTAGTTGTAAGAGTTGCTGTTACTCCGTTTGCCATGTCTGGTCCAATATTCTTTAAAATAATTTGAATATTTCCTGTCTGTCCAAAGTCAAGAGATTGTGTACCACTAATATTATAGCTATCAAGAACAACATAAGGTCCGTTAGGAGCTATAACAGTAATTTCTTCATCTAAAAATGTAGTTTTATTAAAACCAGTTACTGCTAATGTTAAAACATCACCAGGAGTTAAATCTGCTAATGGAATACTTGCAGTTCCGCCAGTTACGGTTGCAGTTCCAATAATTACACCATCTTTTGATAAGCAAGCAAAACCACCATCAAAATCAGAACCAATATCAAAAGAAGTTTGTCCCATTAAAATATTACCTTGATGAGTAATAGCCATGTCTTGAGTGTCGTCTGTTCTAACCATAAGTGAAGGGTCGCCAAAGCAAGTCCAAGTATCAGTCATTGCAAAATCGCTTGTTTCATCATTCATAAGGAAACAACCATTGATAGCAAGACCAGCAAAAGTTCTTTTAATATTGTTTGCATAGCTTTCAACTAAAATGTCAACCATTTCGTCTTGAGCAGCCATAGGTGGAGCCCAGCTTTGGTTAATTGTTGAAGCCATTATAGCAATTGCACCTGTAGGATTATCACCGTTTGAAGCTCTTAGCCAAGCTTCTCCAAAGCAAGTTTGTCCAACAAAATTTCCATTAACACATGCAACCGACCAAATAAAAGGAAGCATATTATCATTTGTAAGAGTATTAATATTACTTACTGAAAAGCCCGAACTAGCCCAAGAAAAGTCAGAACCATGTCCTGTGTAATTTATAATACCTACTCCATTGTTTATGTCTGTGCCAACCATTGTTGCTGTAGGACTTCCAGATGCGTCATTACCACCTTGTGAACCATCAAAAAGCTCTAATGATTCATTGTAAGTAAATCCTAAAAGGTCTGTTGCTAAGTTTCTGTAATGTTCATAGTCATATTCATTATCATCACCAGGTCCTTGGTCTGATGCAACACCCATTGTTTTATTTAACCAACCGTCAGTTAATGTGCTTCCGTTTTCATAAGTAATTGTTCTTTGAACTTGTGTTGTAACATGTGCTTCTGTTTCTGCTGAAAAACGACCAACAAAAAATTCTAAGTAATGATCGTTACCTAAAATATAAGCATAAGCGTTATCAGAATCTCCACCTAATCCACCACCTGAATTTGTTGGTATTTGAGCAGCATCACCAACAAGTAGTAAATATGCTAAACCATTGTCGTTATAATAAGTGTCAACGTAAGTTCCAATTGCCGTTGCAGTAGTTCCAATTGTCGAAACAGCTACAATTTCAGTTGGTCTTCCAATAGTATTTTTCCAAGTTACAAAATCAGCCATTTCTTCCATAAAATCGTCGTGGCAAATAATAAGCATATTACCTTCTTCTTCAACAACCGTATATTTTGTAAAATTAGAATAGTTTACAAATCTATTTTTATAAATTTCGTTAAATTCTTTAGTTGTACTAGTAATTGCATTTTTACGGTCGAAAATGTTTTGTCCACCTTCGCCATCAGCATATACTTTTACTTGAATATTTGTATAAATTCTTAATGTTCTTGTAACAGGATTATATTGAAAAGGAGTTACTTGAAGAGCTTGTCCTCTATAATCTCTCATAATATAAGCATCGTTTAAAACTGCAATATTTGAAGGATAAAAAGCATCTTTTGTATATGCTTTACCATACTCATAAGCAACATCATTTGGGTTAATGTCTCTTGTAAGATTTCCTTTTGAAGGAGCAATATTAATATCTTTTATTTCAATAAAATTTGATGAAATAATTTTCACTTTCATTAAACTTTTATCAGGAATAATAAGAGAAGATGTGAATTTAGGTAAATCTGGCATTCCTTTTTTTAATATAGGAGTTGTGTTTTCTGCCGAAATTAACTTTGCAATTCCGTTGTTTGTTAGTACATCATCAAAGTTATAAGATGTAAGATCAAAATTAAGAACTGTTTCGTTTTCGGTTGATGAAACTAATTTTGAAGGGTTATTTTGAGCAAAACTGCTTGAAAAAGCAAAGAGTATTGCTACAAAAAATAGAATTTTTGATTTCATATTATAATATTTAATTGAAAAAATAATTATCATTGTAACGATACAAAAAAAGTGATTAGTTGCATGCTTTTTTAAAGAATTATATTTTATAGATATGTTAGAAGTCGAAAATAATTTCAAATCAATAATTTCAAGCTAAATAAATTATAAATAGTATATACTTTTTTATATATTTAACGTTTTTAAATATATTTATACTAAAAACCATAACATGACAAAACTTAAAATATTAATTATTGTAATTGCCTTAGCTTTAGCAGGTAATTTAAAAGCACAGGATTATAAAAAGTATAATTATAATATACAAATGGCAGGTATCCAAGATAATAATGATTCTGTTATTTTTTATATTGAAAAGGCTTTTGAATATTCAAATACACCTTTACTTAATGATGTTTTACGCATTACTAGAGCTTATGCAAAGAGAGGAAATACAACAAATTTTAAGAATTTAGAAAATTCTGTGTTAGGAGATGCTATATCTACAACAAATGCACATGCAAAAGCAGGTGATGAAGAGAAAATTATTAAGTATTATAAAATTTTATACCGGCATGGTTACTCGTTCGATGATGTGTTTTCAAGTTCATATTCACCTGTTAAAATATCGAATGAATTAACTGTTAAACTAAAAAAAATACAAATACCAAAAATAGATTTTGACATTGATTTTATTTCAGAGTTTTCTGAATATGTTGGGCGACAACAGTTTTTAATCCGCCACATGCATTATGATACATGTATTGTAAATTATAGCTACTTGCCAGATTCTATAGATCATATTAGTCTTAAAAATTACATTGTTAAATATGGTTATCCTGATGAGAGTAGGGTAGGCAAATATTCATGGATTCCAATGACCTTAATTAATCATCATATCTTAAATAGGGCTTCTCATAATAATTGGAATAATTATTATAAACCATTATTTTTGGAATTAGCTTCTAAAGGTAAATATTCATACTCCAATATAGTTAGCTTAGATGATATGTATAATATGGCTTTTAATGACTATCAATTTTATGGCACAAACTGTATGGTACGAGGAATTGAACAAAGTATGACAAGTGCCGAAATAAAAGAATTGCCACGAGATTTAATGGTTCCAATTAAAGACATTAAAAATTTAGATAAACGTAGAGCCGAAATGGGTTTGCCTCCATATTATATTTATGCAAAATCGTTAAATATTGTATTGCCAGAAGATTATAAACCTGAAAAATAAGAACCATGATACTTAAAAAATTGTTAATAATAATTTTGCTGATAGCAACTTTTAATACAGCGTTTTCTCAAAATTTAGTGTTAAACCCTAGTTTTGAAGAGGGCGATATACTCAGTACAAGACATTCTTTTGGGCTAGGAAGTGCTAAGAATTGGGATCTGGTTATAGGTGTCTCATTTCATTTTCATCGTAAAGCTAGAAATAATGGTTACTTCGGACCATTAGATTTTCAGGAAAAAGCATTTGATTTAGGTTATACTGTACCATTTAATTTTATCGGAAAACAATATCCACGAACTGGCGATGGATATATCGCAATTCAGCCATATAACCCTAGATATAATACAAGTGGAATCACAAATGTTATAATTGAAGGCGAATTGAAAAAAAAGCTTAAAAGAGGGTACAAGTATTACGTAGAATTTTATGTAAGCCGATCCGATATTTATAAAACAACAACAAGCTCTCTTTGGATGTCTTGTTCTGAAAATCATTACAGAACAACTGATACATCAGCTTATTATAACGAAATACCCAAATATTTTGTTAACCCTGAAGATAATTACATTACAGAAACCAAAGGCTGGCAAAAAATATCTGGAACTTTTTTTGCAAAAGGTAACGAAACATATATTGCAATAGGTTCGTCGCCAACTGCTTCTACCTTAAAAGGAAATGGGATTGTGTTTTTTTATATAGATGACGTTTTTGTTAAAGAAATTAAAGATTCGTTGATTATTAAGAAAGGTAAACCATTGATTTTAGAAAATATTGTTTTTGAGTCTGGTAAAGCAAAATTATTACCAAAATCTAATGCTGAATTAGAAAAACTGTTTAATTATTTGTTATTAAATCAAGACTCTAAGTTAGAAATATCGGGACATACTGATAATACAGGCGACGATACAAAAAACATCGAACTATCAGAAGCAAGAGCAAAATCAGTAATAAAATATTTGATAAATCAAGGAGTTTCTGAAAATAGGCTTACATTCAAAGGATATGGATCATCAAAACCTATAAATACTAATGAAACAGCAGATGGCAGAGCTGAAAATAGAAGGGTAGAAGTAAAAATTATTGATTAAGAAACTGCGTATGTATGGTGGAGAACACCATACATACCATGAATCGTTAAAATTCATCGTTTTACTAATCTTTTATTTCTTTTAGTTTTCCTATTTTTAAAATAGTGCCATCCGCATTTATATCTACGCAAATTGCTTCTTTTACATCAAAAGATTCGTCTCTAACAAAGTACCATTTATCATTTTTCTTAAAATGTTCTTTTTTCTTTTCAGCAAAAACGCCTAAAGGGTAAATTACATCTAATGCTTTTTCAAAAAGTAGTGCGTCGGCTTCGGTTTTTAGCCTAAAATCCTTTTTTACAAACTTTGTTAAACCTCCTAAATTATTAATAGTACCAAACTTATTTTCAAATTCAACAACTGTATATTCGCTAGAACTATTTCCCCATTCATCTGTTATTTTTTGAGTAATTGTATAAAACCGGGCATTAAAAACGGGAGCTATATTTGTGGTGTCAATTGCTTTTTTAATGTAGCTAACCTTGTTATTTATAAAGCTATCAATTAAAGTAATTTGTTTCTCTGTTAAATTAGTTTCTTTAACTGTTTTAGGTGTTTTAATATTATAAATAGCAATTTTTTTTAAATATGATGAAAAACCAATAAAAATTTCATTATTAACTAAATATACTGAGCTAATAAATTCATAACCATCTAGTTTATTGTATGCAGCAAGTAGTTTTGTATTGTCGGCAACTCGCATTATTGAGCTTGGATAACGATTTTTATTAAATGAATTGTAAAACCAAGCGGAGTCTTCACTATTAATAACAAAATATGGAAATTTATTCTCTTCAGGATTAGTCGAATACACTGCACTGGATTGGTAAGCACCGATTTTTGTTAATTTGTTTTCTTGTGAGAAATCACAAAAATAGACATCATCTAATTCATTATTACCCTCTTTTAAAATACATAATCCATTCTTTTCGGGTATAGGGAAAATAATTCTGTAATTTTTGTCTATAATTAAATTAGTAGTTGTTTTTTCTTTTAAATTATAAATAATTGAAGGGGCTCCTTTACGTGAGTAGGGCGTTAATATTAACAAATTACCTACTAAATTAAAATCTCGAAGTTGATTAATTGTATCTTTTAATATTAATACTTGTTGTAGTTTCTGTGTTTTTATATTTATCGAATACATTCCATCAAAATGCCCCAAGCGTTCTCCTTCAATCTTTTTGTAAGTAGAAAAATAAACTAAACTTTCCGATGCTTTTACATGATCTATAGTTAAATCAGCAAATTTTGTCTTAAAAGTTTTAATAATGTTTCCTGTTAATAATTCTCTTTGAACTAAAATGCCTTTTCCTTTTTCGTTTTCTTCTAAATAAAATACACTCTTTTCGTTAGAAGAAACACATAAGAAGCGTGCGTTTTCAATTAAATATAATGCATAGTTTTTGTTCTTTTGTGCTATTACATTGTTTAATGTAGATGCAAAAATTACTATTAATACTATTTTAATATATGGATTTTTCATTTGTTTTGTTATTAAATTTTCGTTCCTAAATTAATCTTGAATATTGTCTTTTTCTTCAATTGAAATTATTTTACCTTTTTTATCAATTTTAACTATAAAACCATTTTTTTCATCAAAAGAATTTTTACGAATAAAAACCCAGCTATCATTTTTTTTATAATGAGTTATAGAGGATATAGAAAACGGGGGAAATAGTACGCCAAGCATTCTTTCAAATTTTAAGGCATTTACTTCGCTATTAATTTTAAAATCTTTTCTTATTACAAAAAGTAGTCTTTTAACATCATTTAATTCGAGTAATCGCCCTTGTATTTCGGTTAGCCTATATTCGTGATAAGAACCAGAGTTGCTTATGTAGTTTTGCATTTTTACATAAAAGAAGTCGCCTGCAAGAACTTGCTGTATTGCTTTGGACTTGATTAACTCATAATCTTTAATCACATTTTCTTTAATTAAACTGTCAAGCCCTCTATGCTCTTTTCCCGATAAAATTTGTTGCCCAAAACCGAAGAAAGAAAGACCTATTAAAAATAAAGTAATTGTATATTTAAGCATATCTTTTTATTTAGTTTATTTTACAAATATTCCCAAATTTAAGTATTTTAGTTGAACTTAACATTTAATTTATACCGTTTCTCAAAAAAACATCTAATTAGATAATATTTTTTCTTATATTTATTAAATATTGTGGAATATTAACATTTAATTAAATGGCTTTAGAAGTTGAAAATATAAGTATAAAAAATTGGGCAACCAGTGACCGTCCTCGCGAAAAATTACTTGAATCAGGGATTGACACACTTTCTGAAGCCGAATTAATTGCAATTCTTATAAGTTCAGGAAACAGGGAGGAATCGGCAGTAAGCTTATCAAAGCGGATACTTTTTGATGTTGAAAATAACTTAAATGTTTTAGGAAAACAATCTGTTTCAGATTTAATGAAATATAAAGGTATTGGAGAAGCAAAAGCAATATCGATTGTAGCAGCATTAGAGTTAGGAAAAAGAAGATTAAGCTCCGATGTTATTAACCGAGAGCAAATTACTGGTAGTGCTAGTGCGGCACAAATATTTAAGTCGAAAATTAGCGATTTGCCACACGAAGAGTTTTGGATAATGTTGCTGAATAGAGCAAATAAAATTATTGAATACAAAAGGCTTAGTATTGGTGGTGTTGCAGGTACGGTTTCGGATATTAAAGTAATATTAAAAACTGCAATTGATAAATTAGCATCAGGAATAATTGTTAGCCATAATCATCCGTCGGGAAATGTTAGCCCTGGAGATGCCGATAATAAATTAACCACAAAACTAAAAGAAGCTTGTAGTTTAGTTGATGTTAAATTGCTAGACCACATCATTATAGCCGACGATAAATATTATAGCTATGCAGATGAAGGTAAATTGTAAATTATTAAATAACAAAATGCTTTAATGAAAATAGAATATAAAAAATATAACGAAATTGATTTTACTAAGTGGGATAACTGTGTAAAAAATTCATTGTCGGATGATATATCTGGTTTTTCGTGGTATTTAGATGCTTTATATGAGAATTGGGACGCTTTAATTTATGATGATTATAATGTTGTTATGCCTTTACCTCTTTCTAAATTTCTAAATTACAGCTATATAAAACAATCGCCTTTAGCCTTAAAAACAGGGGTTTTCTATCAAAAAACGCCCAAAAGTACAACAATAAATAATTTTATTAACTCAATTCCTTCTAATATAAGAAGTGTTGATTTTGATATGGAAAATTATTTAATTGAAAATAAAAAAGTTAAACTAAGCGAAAAAATAATTTATCAACTAGATTTAGTTTCTAAATATAAATATTTATATAAATATTTTGATGACGAAGTTAAACAAATACTAGAAGAACCAGACATTCAGAAAATAACATTTCAGCGAGGTTCAACAGTTAATCAGTTTATTGATTTTATAGTTCAATCGAGCATACCTACTAAAAAAAATATTGCAAAAATACGTTTATTTATAGCGTCGTTAATTAGAAAAAAGCAAGGAGAGATTTATACAGCCTACAACTCAAATAATACAATTTGTGCAGCTGCATTTTTTATTAGTTCACACTTTAGTATAAATATGATAAATATTTATACCGAAAAATCGGATTTTGGGCGTAAGGCAGCAATTGCACTTGTAAATAATTATATTAAAGAGAATTCGGAAAAGCCCGTAACTCTTATTTTTCATCATCATAATAATAAAAAAAATATTATAGATTTTTACTCAGGTTTTGGCTGCTCAAAAAGAGTAATGATGAATGTGAAATTTAAAAGGAACAACAAGTTTTTTAACTTTTTTAAAAGGATGAAAAATGTTTTTAATTTTTAGGGTATTTGGATACTATTGCTTTCAATACTCAGATTAACACCAATTTTGATGTTTAATCGGTATTACAAACAAAAAAAAACGCTATCAATTCCTTAAAATCTGATAGCGGTTTATTCTATTTTATAGTTTGTTTATTTCCCAACATTTTTTAGTCTAATTAGCTGTACTACTACATATAAAATTACAGACCAAACACTAAGCACTACAATAAGGTATGATAGTAAAATCCAAAGAGGTACTCTGTCGTTTGCACCCCAAGTTTCTCGTTTATCTGTGATGTTCTCAAACTGAAGTTCTGTTCCCCATTTTAAAGTTTTGTTAATCTCTTTTTTTCCAAATGAGTCTGTGTCTTTAAATTTAACTAAAAGCTCAAAATTTCCTTCTTTATCACCCGGGTATTCTTTTGTCATTATGTAGCTTGCTATTCCGTTATTATCGGAAGTAGCTGTAGCTATGAGCATATTACCAAAAGTCCTTTTTATATAAAACTGAACTTCAACATCTTCTTTTGCTTCTTCGTTTACTGTTATTTTAGCGTTTAGTGTTTTTGTTTTGTCATCAATAGTTAATTCCAAGTTGGCTTCTACTGCTTTTATTTTTTCGCCTGAGATTATAAATTTATCATCAAAACTTTTAATGTAAAACGATAAGTTCCATTTGTCTTCATCACTTATGCTTTCTTTAAAAGATGGCATTCCTCCATTTCCTTCTCCCACTTTCCAAAAAACAAGCTCGTCGGAGTTATTTTTCTGAAAAGCTTTTGAGCCTAAATCTGTTGCATTTATTGCAGCAAGATTATCGCCTTGTCCAGGCGTGCCATGACATGATGCACAATTATTTTTATAAACTACTTTGCCTTTTTTTACTAATTCATAAGAAGCCTCTGCAGGAGCTTTTTTTAGTTCGGATGGAACATTCCATTGAGCATAAGTATTTGCAGAATATATTGTAAGCAATATAAATACTAATGAGGCTATTTTTATTTTATTGAAGTAAGTCATTTTATATGTTTTTTTTTATTTTCTAATCACAATTAAAATTGAATATATTAAGATGTTTTTTCTTCATCATTAATATCGCCATTTTCAATAAATTCGTTTATTTCTTCATTTGAAATGCCTTCTTCGTGAGCAATTTCCCAAATTGGCATAACAGGAAATAGTTTTGCAAGTATTGTAATTATCAAAATTGCACCTGAAACCGCCATCATTGTTACAGCCCATTCAACTCCCGAAGGCCAATATGTGTGAAATTCTGCTGGAACATTTTGTATTGGTAAATGTGGGTGCATAAGTGTAGGTATTGTAATTATAAACCTTTTAAAGAATGCCCCTATAATTATTGCAATAGCTATTATTAGTGATGGAATTGGTTTTCTCATTCTTTTAAATAATAAAAGGATAATAGGAATTATAAGACCACCTAACTGAACCCACCAAAACATTTTTGCATAAGCACCTGTAAATAGTGTTAATATATGATGATCTTCGCCTGCTTTCATTTTGTATCCTGGCACCATAAATTCATTTATATTAAAATATAAATAAACCAACATTAGTAATACAAGTAATTTTCCCATTTTATCAAAATGGTATTCTGTAATATATTTTTTTAGTCTAAAATCAACACTAAAAGCAAACATTGCTATAACAACAGCTGCACCTCCAGCAACAAAAGCGCCTGTTACGTAATAAGGTCCAAATATTGTTGAGTCCCAACCAATTCGAGGTGTCATTGCAAATAACCAAGATGTTACCGTATGTATTGCTAATGCAACAGGTATTATTAATATTGCAAGTATTCTTGTTAACTTTTTTATCAATTTATACTGCTCTGGTCTTCCTACAAAGCCAAATGAAAGAAGTTTGTATATTGTTTGTTTCCATTTAGGCTGATCCGACATTACTCTTTTCAAAAATGGCATGTCGGGAATAAGTGGTAGTAAATATAAAAGCATACTTATTGCAACATAAGTTGTTACAACTGTTAAGTCCCAAACAATGGGCGATTGTAGTCTGCCGTGCAAGAATATATTCAAAATTCTATCGGGACGACCCATGTCAAATATAATTATTAAGCCTGCCCACATTACAAATCCTAGAGCAATCATTTCGGCAATACGTGCTATTGGAGTTATCCATTTTATACCTATTAAGCCTAGCACTGCACTTATTAACATTCCTACTAATGCAGTGGCTATAAAAAATATAAAACTTGATATATATAAACCCCACGAAACATAGTCTCGCATTGAAGTTACTGCCAATCCATTTTGTAGTTGATAGATATACGATGCAATTCCTACACCCATAACAGAAAGCAGAAAGAACATCCACGGAGTTAAACCATAATGATTTTTTAGTGGTCGTGTAAGGTCGGTTACAATTGTACTAAGACTTTTTTTTGTGTCCTTGTTTTTTATTTCAGGCATGCTATATACTTTTTTTTGTTACTATCCTTAATTTTGTAAATTATACTGAATGACTGTTGTCTTCCATATCACTTTGTCCTTTATATTCAAAAGGAAATAATCTATCTTTTTCTGGAAGATAATATACGCTTGGTTTTGTTCCTAGTTCTGGAAGCAAAGTATAAGCTGCATTGTTTTTTAGTAAATTGCTAAATGAAACTGTTTCTTTTGTTGTTCCGTTAGTTACAGCATCTTCATTTGCATCTCCAAACCAATACACTCCATTAGGGCAGGCAGATGCACAATAAGGTAATTTCCCTTCTCTTAATCTGTTTGCACTAAAAACACACTTTGAAACGGTCCCTTTTTTCTGTGGAACATTTAGTTCAATATTATATTCAACGTCTTCGTATTTTTCTTTATCTTTTGGATCGGCCCAATTAAATATTCTTGCGGAATAAGGACAGGCTGCAATACAAAATCTACAACCTATACATCTTTCATTGTCAATAAGTACAATACCATCTTTTCTTTTAAAAGTTGCATCAACTGGGCAAACTTTTGTACACGAAGGGTTTTCGCAATGCTGACAAGGTTTTGGCATGAAAAAAGGAGAAGTATCTCCAGCTCTATCCATTCTCAAAACATTTATATGGTGTTGCTCTGGCTTTAATTGATGAGCATGTTGACAGGCTGACATACATTTTCTGGCATTTCTACATTTGCTTAGGTCTATTACCATAACAAATCTTTTACCATCAATGCCTTCTCGCCCTGACTCCTGCATTTCCTCTTCTGTTTTTAATCCTATTTCTTTTAAATGAGATTTATCAACAGACATTACATTGCCATCTGGTCCTAAAACTTTAATTTTTTCGCCCCCTTGAGCAAATGCATCAAAAGCACTTACAATACCACTTCCGGTAAGTGCAACTCCAACGCCTGCCATTAGTCCCTTCTTTAAAAAATCACGCCGAGAAATTTTAAATTCTTTTTTTTTCTGATTTTCATTTTTTTCGTTCATTTTACTCGGAATTTTATGGATTTTTTCTTAACTTTATTACGGATTAATTAACCCAAAGATAAAAAAATAAATAGACATCTGTATATATTTTAATTACTTTATAATAGTTCTAAATTACTGTTTTTTTTAGGGAAAAGCAATAAATTACCTTTTATAATTAATTTAAAACAACTATTTTTATAGTAAGAAAGATAAATAAAACACTGTTTACAAGTATTATAAAGCTATTATTATTATTATTATTTGACTGTGGTATTTACTCAGTTCGCATGGCATTAAAGGGCAATGTTTATCTAATAGAAACGAAAATATAGCATCATAAAAAGTCATTTAATTATCATAAAATCAACAAGATAGAGTTTAGTACAATAAATTGAGAGTATAATATCTATATTTCTTGTACATTTGTAATTTGCAGATATATTTATTAAATTCGTTTTTTTATTCACGATAATATGTAATGTTATGAATATCTTCTACTTACTTATTGGTGTTAGTTTACTAGCGGCATTAGCTTTTCTTATATTATTTATAAGAGCGGTAAAAACTGGGCAGTTTGAAGATACATATACACCATCGGTAAGAATTCTTTTTGACGATAATGAACTCTATAAACAAAAAGAAGAAAAGCAGAAACAAGAAAAAGAGAAGGACGAAAATAATAAAAAATTAGAAACTAAAAATATCAAAACAACTAAATACAAATCTTAATAATAGCTTATGGAAGTACAAAAATTTTATTACGACAACGCAATTGTCCGAAACTTTATTCTTGCAACTATAGTTTGGGGAGTAGTGGGGATGATTGTTGGCTTGCTCGTTGCATTGCAGCTTGCCTGGCCAGTTTTTAATTTTGGTAGTGAACATATTTCTTTTGGACACATGCGCCCGTTACATACAAATGCAATTATTTTTGCTTTTGTTGGTAATGGTATTTTTGCAGGAGTTTATTATTCACTTCAAAAATTACTTAAAGCACGTATGGCTAGCGACTTATTGAGTAAAATCAATTTTTGGGGTTGGCAACTTATAATTGTACTTGCTGCATTAAGCTTTTTATTTGGAATTACAACATCAAAAGAATATGCCGAACTAGAATGGCCAATAGACATACTTCTTACTATAATCTGGTTAGCTTATGGTATTAACATGATAATGACTATTGCTAGAAGAAGAGTAAAACATATATATGCTGCTATATGGTGGTATATTGCTACTTTCGTAGGTGTTGCACTTTTACACGTTGTAAATTCATTTGCAATTCCTGTAACTCTTTTTAAAAGCTATTCGTTATTTGCTGGAGCTCAAGACGCTGTTGTACAATGGTGGTATGGGCATAATGCAGTTGCATTCTTTCTTACAACTCCTTTTTTAGGTTTAATGTATTACTATCTTCCAAAATCAGCTAACAGACCTATATATTCTTATAAATTATCTATTATTCATTTTTGGTCTCTTATATTTTTATATATGTGGGCAGGACCACACCATTTATTATATCAAGCTCTACCAGATTGGGCTCAAGCACTTGGTGTAACATTTTCAATAATACTTATTGCTCCTTCGTGGGGTGGTATGATAAACGGACTTTTAACTTTAAGAGGTGCATGGGATAAAGTAAGAGAAAGTGCCGAGCTTAAATTTATGGTAGTTGCCGTTACCGCTTATGGTATGGCTACTTTTGAAGGTCCAATGATGTCTTTAAAAAATGTTAATGCAATTAGCCACTTTACCGATTGGACTATTGCACATGTTCATATTGCAGGAATGGCTTGGAATGGTGGATTAATTTTTGGTATGCTATATTGGTTAGTTCCTAGATTATTTAGAACTAAATTATACTCCGAAAAACTTGCAAACACTCACTTCTGGATTGCAACATTAGGTATATTATTATATGCTATACCTTTATATTGGGGAGCAATTACACAGTGGCTAATGTGGAGAGAGTATTCTCCCGAAGGATTATTAAGATACCCTAACTTCCTTGAAACACTTACTCAAATATTACCAATGTATGTACTTAGAGTATTTGGTGGACTTATGTATCTTGCAGGCTTTGTGATTATGGTTTTTAATATGGCTAAAACTATGAAATCTGGTTCAATTGTAGCTAATGAAGAATCAGAAGCAGCTGCTATCGACTTAACAGAAAGTAAAACAGCAGGTGAAAGTCCTCATCGATTCCTAGAAAGAAAAGGTATGAAATTTACTATAGCTGCATTTATTGTACTTGCAATAGGTGGTGCTGTTGAAATTATACCAATGACATTTATAAAATCAAATATTCCAACCATAGAATCAGTTAAGCCATACACACCTTTGGAATTAGAGGGACGTGATATATATGTAAGTAATGGTTGTTACACTTGCCACTCGCAGGTAATAAGACCATTTAGATGGGAAACTGATAGATATGGAGACTACTCGAAAATAGGAGAGTTTGTTTATGATCATCCTTACCAGTGGGGATCTAGAAGAATTGGACCAGACTTGGCAAGAACTGGAGCTATAGATGGACCAATGTACAAAACCGCTGCATGGCATTATAGCCACTTTATGGAGCCAAACAGAATGAATGAGCAGACTATAATGCCGGCATATTCATGGTTTGCCGACAATAAAGTTGACTTAACCATAACTCCTAGAAAGATTAATGCAATGATTACTCTTGGAGTGCCTTACGAAGACGGATATGCAGACAGAGCAGTTGAGGATTATTTAAAACAAGCAGCAGAAGTTGTTGCAGTCTTAAAAGAATCCAACATTGATGTTCATCCAGAATCTGAAATGGTAGCAATGATAGCTTATTTGCATAAAATGGGACGAGATATTTCAGCTGTCAAAAAGGTTGACGAAGTAGTTCCGGCTGAAGTTAAAGAAATTGTTCTTGAAGAAACACCTGAAAACCTAGAGGCAGGTTCTGTGATATTTTCTAAAACTTGTGCTTCTTGTCATGGAGCTAATGGAGAAGGAGTAGCAACGTTCCCTAGCTTTATTGATGCTGAGTGGATTCATGGAGATACTCCAACAAACGTTTTTGGTATAATTAAAAATGGAAAGCCAGCAAAAGGCATGATGTCTTATAAAAATCAATTATCAGACAAGCAAATTAAACAAGTTACATTGTTTATATTAAAAGGTCTAGATAAATAATAAATCTATATTCCAAGGCTTGGTTTAATAAATCAAGCTTTGGTTACTTTTTATATAAATTTAATAAAAATTAAAATGAAAGACATAAGTAATCTTTTAGCAGGTATTGATAATATAGCAACTTACTATAACGTAGGTTTAATGATATTTGTAGTATTTTTTGCAGTAATTTTATATAAAACATATAAAATGCCTAAAAAAGATGCAGAGCAAATAAAAAATTCAATACTAGACTAACAAAAAAACATAATTATGGCAGAAAATAGAAATAACCAAGAGAATGATGATTTTAGAGAAGAATTTGGAGACAAATTAATGAATCATGATTACGATGGAATAAAAGAATTAGATAATCCCGCCCCAAAATGGATTATGGCAATATTCTATGTATCAATAGTTTTTTCTTTATACTATTTTGTATATTATTTTATTATGGACGGGCCTACTCAAGATGAAGAATATATTGAAGTAAACATTGAACATGAAAAAAAATACAATGCAAAAGGAGATGGCGAAGTATTTGTACTATTAACCGATGAAGCATCAATTAAGGAAGGCGAAATATTGTACAAAGAAATGAACTGCGGAGCATGCCACGGTGCAAATGGCGAAGGAAACGCTGTTGGTCCCAATTTAGCGGACAATGCATGGATACATGGTTGTGATTTTGAAAGTGTTTTTGATGTTATTAAAAACGGAAAATCATCAAAAGGTATGACAGCTTTTAAAAATCAAATGCCTGATGGTAAAATTCAAAAAGTTACAAGTTATCTACTTTCAAAATTAGTAAACTCAAACCCCGAAAATGCAAAAGAATCACAAGGGGAAGAATGTAAATAAAATTATTACCTTTGTTAAGTCAGTATTGTTTTTCAATACTGATTTTTACTTTTTTTAACTTACAAGATAAATTATACTAATTCTACACATAGTAAATTCCAATATAATTACTAAGTAAAAAATATCTTGTTTGTTACACACTCAATTATCTGCTAATTCAGCAATTAAAGTTTTAATTAGCAGTTTGGTTACATATTATTGCAAGTATGAAAAAACAAAACAGCGAACAACCTTCATTTAGAGACAGACCTATAAACATGGCTGATGATGGAGGAAGAAAATGGGTATATGCAAAAAAACCAAAAGGCAAATTATTTAAAAGGCGAACAATATTATCGTGGATATTTCTAGCATTTTTACTAGGAGCTCCTTTTATAAAAATAGACGGACACCCTTTCATGTTACTCGATATTGTAGGTAGAAAGTTTGTAATATTTGGAGCAATTTTTTGGGCACAAGATACATTTATACTTGCCTTACTAATGCTTACTTTTGTGCTTTTTATAGTGTTATTCACAGTAACTTATGGGCGTGTGTGGTGCGGCTGGGCTTGTCCTCAAACCATCTTTTTAGAAATGGTTTTTAGAAAAATTGAAACTTTAATAGAAGGGAACTATATAAAAAGAGCAAAAAGAGATAAAGGAGAATGGGATTTTGATAAAATATGGCGAAAAGTACTAAAACACGTCATATTTATTATACTATCAATAATAATGACAAACGCATTTTTATTATGGTTTACTGGGCCCGAAAAATTATGGACAATAGTAAACGAGCCAATAAGCGACAATTTTTCCGGTTTCTTTATAATGATTATTATATCTGCATTTTTTTATTGGGTATATTCATTTTTTAGAGAGCAAATTTGCACTATGGTATGCCCTTACGGCAGAATGCAAGGCGTTCTTTTAGATAAAAAATCAATTATAGTTGCTTACGACTATTTAAGAGGAGAACCCAGAGGGAAAAAAGATACCGAAGGAGATTGTATAAACTGCAAACGATGTGTAGCAGTTTGCCCTACAGGTATTGACATAAGGAATGGAACACAGCTTGAATGTATTAACTGTACTGCATGTATCGATGAATGCGATATAGTCATGAAATCGGTAAATAAACCTAAAGGACTTATTCGTTTTGATTCGTATGAAGGAATAAAAGAAGGACATACTACAATATGGAACAGCAGAAACAAAGCATACTCAGCTGTATTAGTAATATTATTTAGCTTTTTTGTATATACTTTAGTTACTCGCCCAGCAGTTGAAGCTACAATTTTAAGAACATCTGGAACACTTTTTCAGGAGCAACCTAACAATAAAATTTCTAATTTATATAATATTAAAATTATAAATAAAACACATGAGGATAAAATTTTAACTGTAAAAATACTTTCACATGAAGCCGAACTTCAAATGGCAGGAAAGTCTATTACATTGAAAAATCATGATATGTTTGAATCAGTAATGATTTTGATTTTGGATAAAAAGGAACTTGATGGAAATAAAACTAAAGTAGTATTTGGAGTTTACGAAGGCGAAAAATTAATTGAGACTTATGACCTGACCTTTGTTGGTCCATAAATTTATATTCCAATAGGTAATCTGCATACTTCTTATTTAGAATACATAATGTGTTATTACCAACAATGCCCTAAAAGTCAGATGTTAAGGCGTTGTTTTGTAGAAAGCATTAAATTTACTTTATTCTTATGCAGATTAAATTAATAGATGTATATTGCAAGAAATAAAAGTTTATGAAATTTAATTGGGGAACAGGAATCTTTATATTTTTAGCTATATTTTTAGCTTTAGCATTTGCCTTTATGTACTTTGCATTTAGTCAAGATATTAATCTGGTTCACGAAGATTATTATCAAAGAGGAGTACACCATACAGAACAAATGCAAATTAATAAGCGTTCGGTTAAGTATGAAAATCAAATTAAAATTGAAAACCTAGACGAGCAGGTATCAATTGAATTCAGTTATGATATTTCATCTAATTTAATAGCAGGGAAAATATTTTTTTTTAGACCTTCTGGTGAGAATATGGATATAGAATATGATATAAAATTAGATGAAGGAAAGCAACTTATAAATAAATCGGACTTAAAAAGAGGACGATATATTGTGAAAATAACATGGAATGCTGAAGAAAAATATCATATAGAAAAAGAATTCTTTGTAGAATAAATAATTTAATCGAAAAATGAGACCACCCCGAAAAATCAAACTATCTGATTTTTAAAGTCCCCTTTAGGATGCAAACCGATAGGTTTGATAGAGGTGAAATGACTTTTCATAGTGGACTCAAGAATAAAACATAAAAATAAAATATAAAAATGGGAGTAATATTATCAGGTTTGTTTTTAGGTCTTATGGGTAGCTTTCATTGTGCAGGAATGTGTGGCCCAATTGCTATTGCACTCCCCTTACAAGGCGACAATTGGTTTCAGAAAGCCTTTGGCGGAATTCTTTATAACATAGGACGAACCGTAACCTACGCCGCAATGGGTGCAGTTTTTGGTTTAGTTGGCGAAGGTTTGCAATTAGTAGGTTTTCAGCAATGGGTGTCAGTAATTATGGGAGTTTTAATGATTGCGTCTGTTTTATTTCCAAAATTATTTAAAAACCAATACGACTTAGATAAAAGCATGTTTTCTTTTGTTACAAAGTTAAAAAAAGCATTACAAAATCTATTTCAGAAGAAATCTTACAAAACACTTTTTCTTATAGGAATACTCAACGGCTTTTTACCCTGTGGGCTTGTATATATTGCACTCGCAGGCGCAATAGGAACAGGCGATTTAATATATTCAATTTTATTTATGACTCTTTTTGGTCTAGGGACTTTACCTATGTTATTAGGAATTTCGTTACTAGGAAATATGGCTAGTGTAAAACTAAGAAGTAAAGTAAATAAGTTTATTCCAGCTGTTGTAATTTTTGTGGGTGTTATATTTATTCTTAGTGGCTTAAATTTAGGAATCCCTTTCTTCAGCCCTAAAAAAGAAAATTTAGACAACAAATTTAAGAAAGAGCTTTTGAAGAATCAAGATACAACTTCACAAGCAAGCAGTAAAACATTATACATTTATCCGCAAAATTACTCAAGTGTATAGGTTAAAAAGATAGATTTTATTTACTCCTAAGTCTATTTATTGTAAATAAAATCAATTAAAATAATAAAATACATCAAACTATGACAATTAATGAAAAAGTAAAATATTGGACAGACATTGCAAATTATGACTTGGAAACAGCCGAAGCAATGCTTATAAGTAAAAGATATTTGTATGTTGGATTTATGTGTCATCAAGCAGTAGAGAAAATATTAAAAGCATATTTTACAAAAACCAAAGAAGATACACCGCCATTTATTCATAATTTGAAAAGTCTTGCAAATAAAAGCGATATTTATCAGGAATTTACAGAAGAACAAAAAGATTTAATAGATGAATTAATTCCGCTAAATATAGAAGCAAGGTATCCGACTTATAAGGAAAAATTATTAAAATCGTTAAGTAATGAAAAATGCGAATTATTAATAAAACAAACACTTGAACTATGCAATTGGATAAAAAACAAGTTATAGATAATGCAAAAAAATATGTTGAATTAGTAAATCATCATCTCGAAACTGAAAAAATAGTTTTGTTTGGCTCTTACGCAAAAGGGAATTGGCATGAAAACAGTGATATAGACATTGCTGTTATTGTTGATAATATTACAGGTGATTTTTTAGCAATTTCTACAATGTTAAACAAATTAACTCGAAATATTGATTACAGAATTGAGCCAGTATTGCTTGATAAAAATGATGACCGTAGTGGGTTTTTATCAACAATTTTGTTATACGGTTTAACATTATATGAGAAGAAACATAAGAACAAAATAAAAGAAGAGGCATAAGATTTGCTCGGATATAATTAGAGTTTGTCCATAAAGTCGTCATTTATGTCATTTCGATAACTTTTTTTCAAAATTGAGAAATCTTCTTCGCTATTAGCTAGGACATTATGATTTCTCCCTACCGGTCGAAATGACAATAATCAGAATATTTAGAGACTTTATAGACGGACACTAATTAGTTACAAAGCAACAAAACATTAACCATTGAGGATTATTATTTATAATAGACATGTATAATTCAGAAGACAATAAATGTGTGCATTGCGGAGCCGATAATGGAAAATATCCTGTAGAGTGGAATGGGATGAAATTTTGTTGTAATGGCTGTAAAACTGTATTTCAAATACTAAATCAGAGTAAATTATACAAATATTACGATATTGAAAACAGCCCTGGCATAAAAATAGATGGCGAACATGTTACAGGCAATAAATATGCATACCTCGACAAGGATGAAATAAAAGAAAAAGTTTTTGATTTTAATGAAGGAGAAATAGCAAAAGTAAGCTTTACAGTTCCCGTTATACATTGTGCATCATGCATTTGGCTGTTGGAAAACTTGCATACTCTTAATAAAGGAATAAAACATTCAATAGTTCATTTCATAAAAAAAGAAGTAACTATAACATTTAACACTTCCGAAATTACTCTTAGGCAACTTGTCGAACTTTTAGTTTCAATACACTATGTCCCTGAAATTTCGTTGGACGACAAAGCCAATCAAGAAAAAGAGAAAGAAAGCAAAGCAAACAAGAAACTTCTTTATCAACTAGGAGTTGCAGGCTTTGTATTTATGAACGTAATGACTTATAGCCTACCTGAATATTTTGGGCTTAAAACTTATGACGACAATCTCACCAGCCTTTTTAGAATATTAAGCTATATTCTTGTTATTCCAGTAGTATTTTATAGTGCTAGCGACTATTTTATTTCGGCATATAAAAATTTAATTAAAAGAAATGTAAATATTGATTTGCCCATTGCTCTTGGAGTTTCTACCTTATTTATTGTTACAAGTTATGAAATAATATTAGACCTTGGCTCTGGATATCCCGACAGTCTTGCAGGGTTAATTTTCTTTTTATTATTAGGCAAAAATATTCAAAACAAAACCTACCAAGCCTTATCTTTTGAAAGAGATTACAAATCGTATTTTCCCATAGCAGTAACCAAAATTTTAAATGGAGAAGAAGAAAATATATTGCTAAATGAAATAAAAAAAGGCGATGAAATATTAATAAGAAGTAAAGAATTAATTCCTGCCGATTCAATATTAACAAAGGGAACTGGGCTTATAGATTACAGTTTTGTAACAGGAGAGTCGGAACCAGTTGTGAAAAAAGAAGGCGATTTTATATATGCTGGAGGTAGGCAAACTGGGGGTATAATAGTTGTTAAAATCGAAGAAGAAGTAGAACAAAGTCATCTTACAAAACTGTGGAACGAAAGCGAAAATGAATCTTACAACAAAAAAGATTTAAAATCGATTACCGATAAAATTAGCGAATATTTCACCTTAATAATAATTTCTATAGCAATATTAGGAGCTGTTGGTTGGCTGATTTTTGGAGATTATAAAACAGCTTTCTTCGTTTTTACAGCAGTGTTGATAGTTGCATGTCCTTGTGCATTAGCACTCTCGTTGCCTTTTACTTTTGGCACAACAATGTCGTTGTTTGGTAAGGCAGGCTTATATATTAAGAATGTTTCTATAATTGAAAAATTAACAAAAATAGATACTATAATATTTGACAAAACAGGAACAATTACAAAGCCCGACGAAAGTAGTATTCAATATTTTGGCAAAGAGTTAACTCTTGAACAAAAATCAGCTGTATTATCAATTGCCAAGCAATCAACACATCCACTAAGTAATGCGGTAAAACAATATTTTAATGACTATGATTATTTTGCACCCGAACATTTTATTGAGATGTCGGGAAAAGGCGTTTTTGGGAAAATAAATAATATAGAAATAAGAATGGGTTCCGAAGAATTTGTTGATGAAAGAAAACAGTTTAAAGACTTAAAATTACCAACCGACTACAATAAAGCATCAACAGTTTTTATAGCACTAGACGACGATTTAAAAGGCTTTTTTAATATTAGCAATAAATACCGAGATGGTTTTGAAGGTGTTATTTCAGTATTAAAAAATAATTTCGATTTATATTTACTTTCAGGAGATAATGAGAGGGAACGACAAAATTTATCGAAATATTTTAAAGACGAAAATATATTATTTAATCAAAAGCCCCAAGACAAAAAAGATTTTGTTGAAAAATTACAAAAAGAAGGGCGAAATGTATTAATGACTGGCGACGGGTTAAATGATGCAGGAGCTTTAATGCAAAGTGATGTAGCACTTTCGGTAGCAGACGATGTATATCATTTTTCGCCTGCTGGAGATGCTGTTCTTGAAGCAAATAAATTTAAAAAGCTTTCAGAATTTGTAAATTTTACAAAAACAGCACTAAATATTGTAAAAATAAGTTTTGTAATATCTTTTGTTTACAATTTTATAGGAATAGGTTTTGCATTGTCGGGAACACTAACACCAGTTATAGCAGCAATATTAATGCCTATAAGTTCAATATCTGTAGTTGCCTTTGCAACATTTGCCACTCGATTTATGGGGCGTAAGTTGAAATAGTAATATTAAATCCACTTCAACTTTTTTATAGTGGACTTAATATTTCTATTAATAGCTATTCTGTAGTTTTACTTTTTATAAACTTTAAGAGCTTCTTCTAAAATTTTAACAGATTTTTCAAGATCTTCAATTTTAAGAACATAAGCAATTCTTACTTCGTCTTTGCCTTTTCCAGGAGTTGAGTAAAAACCTGCTGCTGGGGCAAGCATTACTGTTTCGTTATTATATTGAAATTCTTTTAATAACCATACGCAAAAATCTTCAGCATCTTCAACAGGAAGTCTTAAAACTGTATAGAAAGCACCTTTTGGTTTTGGAGCAAAAACACCTTCAATTTTGTTCAGATTTTCAATAACAAAATTACGTCTTGCAATATATTCGTTATAAACTTCGGTAAAGTATGAATTATCAACTTTTAATGATGCTTCGCCAGCAATTTGTCCAAATAATGGAGGACTTAGTCTTGCCTGACCATATTTTAAAGAGCTTTCAATAACAGTTTTGTTTCGACTAATTAATGCACCAATACGAATTCCACATTCGCTATATCTTTTTGATACAGAGTCGAATAATACAGCGTTGTTTTCTATACCGTCTAGGTCTAAAACCGAAAAGTGTTCTTCGCCATCATAGCAAAACTCGCGATAAACTTCATCGGCAAAAAGGTATAAATCGTGTTTTAGTACTAAATCTCGCAATTGCATTAATTCTTGCTTTGAGTATAAATAACCTGTCGGATTATTTGGGTTGCAAATAAGAATTGCTTTAGTTTTTGAAGTGATAAGTTTTTCTACTTCAGATATTTGCGGAAGTGCAAAACCATCGTCGATATAAGATGTAACTGGTACAATTTTAATACCTGCTTGAATAGCAAAGCCATTGTAATTAGTGTAGAATGGTTCAGGAATAATAACTTCGTCGCCAGGGTTCATTGTCGATAAAAAAGCAAAAACTATTGCTTCTGAGCCACCAGTTGTAATTAATACGTCTTCAAAAGAAATATCAATATCTAAATTATTATAATATTTCGCAATTCCTTTTCTGTATGATTCAATTCCTGCAGAATGAGTATATTCTGCGGTTTTCATATCAAAATTTCTTATTGCATCAAGAGCAATTTCAGGTGTTTTAATGTCGGGCTGTCCAATGTTTAAATGATAAACTTTTACACCTCTTTTTTTTGCATCTTCGGCAAAAGGAACTAATTTTCGTATTGGAGATGCAGGCATTTCAGAACCTCGTTGTGATAATTTTGGCATTTTTTATTGTGTTAAGTTGAAAACTAAGGTCTAAGACCTATTTAATATGGCTTGTACACTTGAATAAATATGTATTTTATAAATTTAAAAATGCAATGAGCCTTCAATTAGACTACTTGTTATAATTATGTTTATTTATTTTTAATAACTTCACCCTTTATTATTAGTTTTATAGGGGAGTTTTTAGAGTTGGAATATACTGTAATTGTTTTTGTAAAAACTCCTATTCGTTTTGTGTCATATTTTACAGCAATTACTCCAGTTTTATTTTTGGCAATTGGCTCAATAGGGTAGGTTGGAATTGTGCAACCGCAAGATGATTTTACATTAGTAATAATTAAAGCTTTTTTACCAGTGTTTTTAAATACAAACTCAGTTGTTCCATCGCTTTTTTCTAATATTTTACCAAAATCGAAAACAAGTTCGTCTTTAAAAGTCATTTCGGCAGCTTTTTTATTTGCTTGTTGCGAGCAGCTCGTGGTTGCGGCTAAAAGTATTATTAGAAAAATATTTATTGTTTTAGTCATTATGCTAAAGTTTAATTTGCTTAAAATTATTTGTACAAAATTAAGCATTTTCTTTAAAAAAGAAAGGTTTTATAACATATTAAAAAACACAAAAATTTAGAATTAAATTGTGTTGCGAGTTACGTGTTTCGGATTTCGGGTTGCGGGTTACGTGTTTCTTGTTTCGGGTTGCGGGATTTTATTTTTTTCTTATTTTAAATA